>JANPDB010000823.1:0-27479 GCA_031431255.1 Acidimicrobiia bacterium
GCGGGGGTGGCGCGACACTTCAGGCCTTCAGCAGACGTTGGATGGCTTTGGTCGCTTCCGAGATCTTGACGGCACCCTCGGGGCCGCTCGTGGCGACGGCGCTGGCGACGCAGTGGTGGAGGTGTTCGTCGAGCAGGTTCACGGCCACGCTCTGCAGCGCTTTGCTGACCGAGGCCACCTGGGTGAGTACGTCGATGCAGTAGATGTCTTCGTCGACCATCCGCTGCAGGCCGCGTACCTGGCCTTCGATGCGCCTGAGGCGGGCGAGGTGGTCGGCCTTGTTGGCTGCGTAGCCAGTTGTCATCGCGTTGTCTCCTTGACAGACGTGGGATACCCCCCTAGGGTATATTACAGGAAGTTCAAACGCAAGGAGTGTCGCCGTGGCGGCCATCGCATCACCGGGAAACGACAGCATTGCATCGAGCACGGAAACGGTTCGTCTTGACATCACCGGGATGACGTGCGCGTCCTGCGCCGCTCGGATCGAGAAGCGGCTCAACAAGCTCGAGGGTGTCGAAGCCACGGTCAACTACGCGACCGAGCAAGCCACCGTCAGGGTGCCCATGGGTTCGGTCACGACCGAGCAACTGGTGCATGCCGTGGAGGCGATCGGCTATCAAGCCGCACCGGTCGTCACGACGCCGGCCGTCGCAGTCGCAACGAGTTCGGATGGGTCCCAACGCGGCGGCTCGCCGGGATCGGCGAAAGACATCGACGCGGAGCGTCACGTGGCCGAGCTGCGTCAGCGGCTGCTGGTGTCAGCGTCGTTGGCAGTGCCGGTCGCAGTGATGTCGATGGTCCCGGCCGCGCAGTTCGACAACTGGCAATGGCTTGCTCTCACACTGGCGTCTCCGGTGGTGGTGTGGGGCGGGTGGCCGTTCCATCGTGCGGCGTGGATGAACGCTCGCCACCGCGCCACGACGATGGACACGCTGATTTCCGTCGGCACGCTCTCCGCCTATGTCTGGTCGCTGTACGCACTGTTCTTCGGTCATGCCGGCATGGTGGGCATGAAGATGGGCTTCGAGCTGACGCTCCGCCGCGACAGTGCCGCGGGTCATCTCTATCTCGAGGTCGCATCCGCGGTGATCGTGTTCCTGCTCGCCGGTCGCTACTTCGAGAGCAAGGCCAAGCGGCAGGCGGGTGCTGCATTGCGAGCGCTGCTCACGCTGGGTGCAAAGGAGGCGACCGTCGTCGACGCCAATGGCCTCGAAACAACGGTGTCCATCGACGCGCTGGTCGTCGGGTCACGTTTCGTGGTTCGGCCCGGCGAGAAGATCGCGACCGATGGCGTGGTCGAATCCGGCTCCTCCGCCGTCGATGCGTCACTGCTGACGGGGGAGAGCGTCCCGGTCGAGGTCCGGCCCGGCGATCCCGTCACCGGTGCCACGGTGAATGTGGGCGGACGCCTGGTCGTCCGGGCAACGAGGGTCGGCTCGGACACCGCTCTCGCCCAGATGGCACGGCTCGTCGAAGAGGCGCAGACCGGGAAAGCTCCCGTGCAGCGACTGGCGGACCGGGTGTCGGCGGTGTTCGTCCCGGTCGTGATCGGCCTCGCCGCGTTGACGTTGGCGTACTGGCTGGTGCGTGGCGAAGGCGGGCAGGCGGCGTTCACTGCCGCCGTAAGCGTGCTTATTATTGCCTGCCCCTGTGCGCTCGGGCTCGCTACGCCTACTGCGTTGTTGGTTGGCACCGGCCGCGGCGCGCAGATGGGCATCGTGATCAAGGGGCCGGAGATCCTGGAATCCACACGGCGGGTCGACACCATCGTGATGGACAAGACCGGCACCGTCACCACCGGCCGGATGTCGCTCGTCGACGTGATTCCCGCTCCCGGATTCGATGTTGACGAGGTCCTTGGACTCGTCGGCGCGGCAGAGCACGCCTCGGAGCACCCGATTGCCAAGGCGATTGCACTGGCCGCAACCGAACGGCTCGGTGCGTTGCCGCCGGTCGAGTCGTTCGCCAACCACGAAGGTCTCGGTGTGCAGGGCGTCGTCGCCGGCCGGGCCATTGTGGCCGGTCGCCCGCGACTCCTCGCCGACTGGTCCGTCGTGATCCCCGACGTCCTCGTCTCCGCCCAACGTGAAGCCGAAGGTGCCGGACGCACGGCGATCTTGGCGGCGATCGACGGAAGGGCTGCTGCGCTCTTTACGGTGGCCGACACGGCGAAGCCGACGAGTGCCGAGGCCGTAGCGCAGTTGAAGGCGTTGGGGCTGCGGCCGATCCTGCTCACGGGTGACAACGAGACGGTCGCCCGAACGGTGGCCAAGGCGGTCGGGATCGATGAAGTGATTGCCGAGGTGCTTCCGGCCGACAAGGTGGCGCGGATCAAGGAGCTCCAGGCGCAAGGCCGGATCGTGGCCATGGTGGGGGACGGCGTCAACGATGCTGCGGCCCTCGCCCAGGCCGACCTCGGACTGGCCATGGGCACCGGCAGTGATGCTGCCATCGAGGCCGCCGACCTCACGTTGGTCCGCGGTGATCTTCGTGCTGCCGCCGATGCCATCCGGCTCTCGCGACGCACGCTCGCCACGATCAAGGCGAACCTGTTCTGGGCCTTCGCGTACAACGTTGCCGCCATCCCGCTTGCGGCGTTGGGTTATCTCAACCCGCTGATAGCCGGCGCAGCGATGGCCTTCTCCAGCGTCTTCGTCGTCTCCAACAGCCTGCGCCTGCGCCGCTTCGGCCGATAACTGCAGCGCTGCTTCGGTTGCGCGTCCATCCGCTTGTTGTGGACCATGATTCGCACTCGGAAGAACACGCACGATCCGCCGTACTCGGCAGGGGGGAAGCAAGCCGTGGAAGTCGTTATCGTCGCCGACCGGTCTGCCGCTGGCGCTCTTGTCGCGGACCAGATCGAACACCTCGTCCGGTCGAAACCGAACGCAAGGATCGGTCTCGCTACCGGGAGCTCGCCGCTGGAGATCTACCGTTCGCTCATCGACCGATGTCGCGCCGGCCGCGTGTCGTTCGCGGAATCGTCGATGTACATGCTCGACGAGTATCTCGGTCTACCCGAGGGCCATGACCAGTCCTATCGGGCGTTCCTTCACACCGAGCTGCTCGATCACCTCGACGTCCCTTCGGAGCGGCTCTTCGGACCGAACGTGCATGCCGACGACCCGCGGGTCGCATGTGCCGAGTACGAGGCACTGCTCGCGGCGTCGCCGATCGACCTGCAGATCCTCGGCGTCGGGTCCGACGGTCATATCGGTTTCAACGAGCCGACGTCGTCGCTCAGCTCGCGTACTCGGGTCAAGACGCTGACCCGGCAAACCCGTCAGGACAACGCCCGCTTCTTCGACTCGATCGATGACGTGCCCCACCACGTCATCACCCAGGGCATCGGCACGATCCTCGATGCCGGCCATGTCGTGCTCATCGCGTGCGGAGCGGGAAAAGCATCTGCCGTCGCAAGCCTCGTGGAAGGCCCGTTGTCGGCGATGTTCCCTGCTTCCGCGCTTCAGCTGCACCCGCACGCAACGGTCGTCGTCGACGAGGCCGCGGCCGGCATGCTCCAACTGGCCGAGTACTACCGCGACGTCTACGCCAATCGGCCGGCCTGGCAGAAGCTCCCGGACCTGACGGACAACCAAGCGAACAACGGTCTCCAGTGAACGACGGGACTGATGATCCGCACGTGCCGAGGCATGTGCCGATTCGAGTGCTGTTCAACCATGTCGGCTACGCCGCCGACGGTCCCAAGCCGATCTTGGTCGAGGCACAGGCCGACGTGGGGTGGGTCGAGGTCGAGCAGATCGACGTTGCCTCCGGTGCCGCTGCCGGTGCGCTCGCTCCGAGGTTCGTCGGTGGCGTTGACGGGTGGTCGATGGGGCCGTGGTGGCGAGTCGATCTCGACGCGCTCGTGCGACCCGGGCGGTATGCAGTGCGCTGGCGAACCGCAGACGGTGGAAGCGGTCAGAGCGAGACCATCACGATTCGGGCCGCTCGCGACGAGCGTTCGATGATCTCCGACATTGTGTATTACCTGAAGGGTCAGCGTTGCACGGGCATCTACGACTCGGCCGATGCCAATGCCCCGCGCATCGATGACGGTAGGCGTCACGACGTTCACGGTGGTTGGTACGACGCTTCGGGCGACACGAGCAAGTACCTGTCGCATCTGTCGTATGCGGCGGGCATGAACCCGCAGCAGACACCGCTGGTGGTCTGGACGCTGCTTCGCTGTTGGCAGTTGTACCGGGCGGCCGGTGCCCACCCGTACTTCCTTGAACGGCTCCGTGACGAAGCCACCCACGGCGCCGATTGGTTGGTTCGGATGCAGGACGCTGATGGGTACTGGAACATGACCGTGTTCGACCGCTGGTCGAAGGATCCGGAGCAACGTTGCGTTTCCACCTACCGCACGCAAGCGGGTGACCTCTACGACGGCTATCGGTGTGGTTGGCGACAGGGTGGAGGGATGGCGGTGGCGGCGTTGGCGCTCGCCTCCACCGTCGACCGTGGCGGTGAGTTCGACAGCGACCGGTACCGCAGTGCGGCCCGATCGGGGTTTCATCACCTGGTCGAGCACGGTTACCGGTACCGCACCCATGGCCCCGCCGACGACCCCGACGAGAACGTGCTGGACGACACCTGTGCTCTGCTCGCGGCCTGCGAGTTGGCGCTCGTCGACGCCGACCCGGTGGTGGCGACAGAGTTGGCGCGTCGGGTGGCATCGCTGAGCGGCCGCGTGCGCAGCACCGGCGCCGTGACGTGGCTGGTTGCCGATCATGAGGAGCGCCGGTCGTTCTTTCACGCGAGCGATTCCGGCTTGCCGATCGTCGCGCTCTCGCGGGTCGCCGCGGCGTTTCAAGACCGCGGCGTCGCCGAGAAGGCCGGCTTGGCTGCGGCACAGCTGGTCGATGCGCAACTCTCGCTTGGGCGCCGTCTGGAGAATCCCTTCGGATACCCGCCGCACTGGGTCATGGCCCCCAGCTTTGGGGCGCATGCGAGGTGGTTCTTCCCGCATCGCAATCCGTCAGGCTATTGGTGGCAGGGCGAGAACGCCCGACTCGCCTCCTTGGCCGCAGCCGCATTCGGAGTAGCGAGAGGGGAACAGCGCACCGACGTTCGCGACGCAGCGTGGCGGTGGATCGATTGGATCCTGGGTGCCAACCCGTTCGACGTGTGCATGCTGCAGGGCCGTGGGCGCAACAACCCGCTCTACGCCCCACCGTTCGACAATGCGCCCGGGGGCGTCGCCAACGGCGTCACGGCCGGGTTCGACAACGAGGACGACATTGCGTTCGCACCCGACCCCTGGGCCGACGATCCGCTCCAGAACTGGCGATGGGGCGAGCAATGGATGCCGCACGCCGCCTGGCTGATGTATGCCCTCACCCTGTCCGATACGGGTGGTGCCGCCTGACGGACGACAGCGCCGCCTCGGGAGTTGGCCGCGTGGGGAATTCGTGCGGGGGCGGGCCAGCACGTCGCGGCGCGTAGACGGCGAGTGCGACTATGAAACAGGAGAGGGCAGCTTGCTTTGCTGCCGACTAGGTGGATGAGCGCGATGCCGCTCAACAACGACGGTCACGGCTGGGCGGACCTTTCGTACATCGTCGCTGGTGTCGCCGGACGCTCTGCCGTACCGTTGAGGCTGCCTGAGTGTTGGCCGGGCGTTGCATAGCTTCGCTGTCACAAGAACCCGCCGCGAAGGAGGACCAGTGAACAGTCCAGCCATTGAACTTCGCGGGTTGAGCCACCGCTACGACAAGGACCCTGTGCTGCGCGGCATCGACCTCACGATCGAGGCGGGAGAGATCTTCGGGTTCCTCGGTCACAACGGTGCGGGCAAGACCACCGCGATCAACATCCTCACGACCCTCATTGAACCGACGTCAGGTACTGCGAAGGTGTGCGGGTACGACGTCGTCGCGGAGCGGCGCGACGTCACGCGTTGCATTGGGTACCTGCCTTCTGAGATCCGCATGTATGGCCACATGACCGCAGCCGAGAACCTCGTGTTCTTCGCCAAGCTCTCAGGAGTGTCCGAGCCGCGCAAAGCTGTCGCGGAAACCCTTGAGTACCTTGGCTGTGCCGACCTCGCCGACAAGCGCGTCGGATCGTTCTCTACAGGAATGCGTCAGCGGATCGGGATTGCTCAAGCCGTGGTCCACCGGCCGCAGGTGCTCTTTCTTGACGAACCCACCTCCGGGCTTGACCCGCTCGGCGTTCGAGTACTGCGCGAGACGATCCTGCGTCTCAACCGCGACTTCGGGATGACAGTGTTCATGAACACGCCTCTGCTCAGCGAAGTGTCCAAAGTGTGCACCACCATCGGCGTCCTCAATCACGGCGAGTTGATCTACAAGGACTCGATCGAGGAGACCATCCGGAAGTTTCCCGACGAGGCCTCGCTCGAAGACATCTACGTTCGCATCGAGGCCCTGTCGTGATCGCTACTGTCACCTCGCAACAGGTGTTGTCACTGCGTCGCCAGCGTGTGTTCCTCGCGATGCTCACCACGCTGCTGACGATGACCGTCTTCGCCGGGGTGCTCGGCTGGTCCAGCCATCGGACGATTGTCCGGGTCTACGACGAAGCGGTCAAGCTTTTGGCCTCTACCGGCAAACCGGCACCTCCCAACCCGTTCCTGCTCAAACCGACCCTGTCGATGCTGTCCAACATGGTCGTCTATATCCCTCTGATCGGCGCGCTTCTCGCACTCCTCATCGGCCACCTCAGCATTGTCGACGACGAAGTCGACGGCACCGGAAGGCTTGTGTTCTCCCGTCAGATCACCCGCACCAGCTACGCCCTCGGCAAGATGGTCGGGACGGCAATCGTGCTCGCCGCTATCGCCGCAGCCAGCCTTCTCGTCAGCGCCGCCTCACTCTTCGTCGTCAACCACACCATCGCCGTCGGCGACTTCGGACGCCTCGGGCTCTTCTACGCGCTCTCGTGGTTGTACCTGATGGTCTTCGGTCTGATCGGTATGGTTACGGTGCTCAGCTCCCGCCGCCGCTCCATCGCCCTTCTCGCGGCCATGGGGGCGTGGCTCGTGTTGACGTTCGTGATTCCCCAGTTCACCTCCGGGCTGCGCCCTACCCAATCGCTCAATCCGATAACCGACCCATCGAGCAGCTCCCAAACCTTCTTCAAGGTCACCGCGAAGCTGCGGCCCTACTCCGTGGTCGAGCAATACAAGGAAGCAAGCGGGCGCGTCCTGCAAACCGCGACGGCCGAATCGCTCGACCGCACCATCTTGCGAATTCTGGCGATCGTCGGGCTTGTGCTCGTCCTTGCGCTAGTGAACGTTCGACTCGTGCAACGCCACGATTTCTCGCGGAGCGCCGTTGATGAATGACTCGACCAACCGCATCATCGCGCTCGCCCACCATGACTATCGCGCGGCTGTGCGAAGCAGGATCTTGTTCGTGCTGCTCGGCATCTGCGTCACTGTCACTGCGGTGTCCGTGTACATCGCATCGATCGATTACGCGGGCAATCTCGCCGACTATCAGGCGTACCGTGCTGCCGCCCAAGCCAGCGGACTTGCCCGTATCGCACCCTCGCCTTTCGCCGCGGCGTCGTTGCTGCGCGGCGCAATGGAGTACCTCGAAATCATTGGCGCCGTCGTCGCGATCACTCTCGGCTACCTCAGCGTCTCTCGAGAACGCAACAACCGGACGTTGCCCCTCATCCGCTCCCGGCCGGTCACCTCCCGCGAACTCGCTTTGGGCAGTCTCCTCGGCGCAGTTGGCGTGATCGCAACGCTGGTGGCCGTGACGGCCGCCGTCGGGGTGCTCTGCGTCGGCGTCATCGGCCACGACTGGGTCAATGCCAGACAAGCGCTGAAACTGTTTCTCGGGTACCTCGCCGCGATTGTCTATATGGGTTCGTTCTACTGCCTCGGCGCGATCGCCACTGCGAAGTCGCGAGTCGCGACCAACGGATTGATGATCGCCCTTGGAATCTGGCTCATCGTCGTGCTCATCCTCCCTCAGATCGGTGACACGATGGATGCCGACAACCAGATCCCAGGTGGCCTCTTCAAAGCGCTTGGCCTAGGCCACGGAGGCGAGGTACAGATCCTCACCCACTTCACTGCCTACGAGCGCACTCGGACGTGGATCGAAGAAGCGTCGCTCGCCAAACACTTCGAACGCTTCTCGTTCGCCATGACCGACGTAAAGGAGCGCTACCGCCCGTTCAGCATCCCGCGACTGCTCGGCCAGACCCGCAACGACATCGGCTGGCTCGTGGCGTACTCTGCCGGTCTGTACGCGGGTTTGCTCCGCACTCTTCGCTCGCAACCGACGATCCCCAGCGAAGGAACCCCATGAACTCGACCAACCAGAGCCACGGCGCCAAACGTAGGAGTGCCTCCCTCTTCACCGCGTTACTCCTCGCGAGCGGCGGGACGCTCGTCTCCTGCGGTTCCAAGTCCGAACCAACAGCGAAGGAGGCTCCCTCGACGACCGCGGGATCCAGCACCGCGAACGTGGCAAACACGTCCGTTACAACGGACCCGACTACCGCCCCCCGGCCGGCTGACTCGAGCACTCTCACGACCGTCCGCACCGGGGGGCCGGTTCTTCCAGTGGCCGATAACCCGATAAGCAACGCCTCCACCGTTCAAGCGCTGAAGATCGTCTCCGTGCTCGTCGAGAACAACGTCGACAGCTCAGGCAAAGCCGCCCCCGACCACCTCGAGATTGCGCTCTCAAACACCGGGACTACGAAGCTCACCGCGTTCGAAACCTTCTATACGTTCACTGACACGGCCACCGGCGTCACCGAGAACTACTACGCCAAGCTGCCCGCCGATTTCACTATTGCCCCTGACGGATCACGCACGGCGCACTTTGACAATACTGGCGCTGCCGATCATTTCCCGGTCAACCAGTTCAGCCTCTATTACACCGACACCAACGCGCTCGATGTCAGCGTCATCGTCAGCGCGAACGACTCCGCTCTGCAGACTGCCAACGTTCAGAAGGATGCCGGTGGGCCCGAGACCGCCGACTGATCCCGTGATCGGTCTTCCACCCCAAACGCCGACCCGCCCCGCTGGGTAGGCCGGAAATCCATCAGCCCAGGGGCAGTCGAACGACGAAACGTGCGCCTTCGGTACTCGGTTCGATTCGGACCGTCCCGGAGTGCGAGTCAACGATTTCGCGCACGATCGACAATCCCAGTCCTGACCCGCCAGAATGCCGGCTTCTGGAATCGTCGAGCCGTGCGAAGCGGTCAAAGACGCGTTCACGGTCGGCGGGTTCGATGCCTGGGCCGTCATCTTGGACTGCAAACATCGCGACTCCTTCCTCTTTCCGAAGTTCCACCAGCACCCGAGATGTTGCATAGCGCGACGCGTTCTCGAGGAGGTTGCGGGCGACACGGGCGAGTTGATCAGCGTCTCCCCTCACCTCGACAGGAGCGACGGCGTTCAGGTCGATCCGCACATTCGACCGTGGCTGCAGTCTCCGGGCTTCGGATCGCACGATGTCGTCGAGGTCTACGGCGGCGTACTGCGTCAGCTTCACACCGCTATCGGATTTCGCGAGGAACAACAGATCAGAGATCAACCTCGTCATCCGACGGTTGTCGTCCACCAAAGAGACTGCGACTCCTTCCCACTGGACAGATGTTGGGTGCGCGATCGCCACCTCCAAATCGGCCAGGCTGGCCGCCAATGGGCTCTGAAGCTCGTGCGACGCATCTGCGACGAACCGGCGTTGACGTTCCGATGAATCCTGGAGACGGCCGAGCATGAGGTTCATACTTCGTGCTAGCCGTCCGATCTCGTCGTCGACAGGTGGTTCGGGGATCCGACGGGAAAGGTCTCCGCCTCCGATCTCTGACACTTTTCGTTGTAGAACGTCGACCGGGCGCAGCGCCGCCCCGACGAAGAACCAACTCACTGCCGCCACGATCAAGAGAAGGAGCGGGAACGAGATCTCTAAGATCTTCTTGACCGATGAGACGTTCTCGTTCACCCCGTCCAAGCTGAGAGCTACATATACCCCAATCGGCCCGGTTGGCGTCTGGGCACCGAAGGCCACAAGGTGAAACGGGTCGTCCTTCTGATCCCCGGTAATGGGCAGATCCGTCCGTGATTCCGACAGGAAATCGCCCAGGACCGGCCGTAGTGTTGAAATCCGCGAGCCGGGGATGACTTGCGCGCTGGCGGCGACGCTTTCACCTTTGCCGTTCACTACTTGGATCACGGCTCCCTTTTCGCCCGAGTCCGGAAGAGCCAGGGGCAGCTCGGTCTTCTGCGTAAGCAGTGCGACTTCCTCCGCCCGTGTTCTTGCCGAGTTGGAGACGTTGTTCTGCAGGGCCCGATGCATGAGCGCCAAGAACAGAAGAGCAGTCACCAAGAGCGCCACTGCGACGACAATCGTGGCTGCCGATGCCATCTTCATTCGGATCGTCGCTGGCTTCATCCTCACTGGTGGTCACCCGCCATCGGGGTCGAGGCGGTAGCCAACGAGACGCAGTGTCTGGATGCTCGAGCGCGAAAACGGAATGTCAATCTTCTTGCGAAGGTACCCAACGTAGACCTCGACGATGTTCAGGTCCATGTCGTACGAGTCGGCCCAAACATGCTCCAGAATTTCCGTCTTCGAAAGCACATCGCCGGGGTGCATCATGAAGAACTCCAGTAGAGCAAACTGGCGCGGCGTGAGTTCTACCTCAACATCGCCCCTCCAACAGCGGTGCCGGGCCGGATCGAGGCGAAGATCTGCGACACTCAGGATTGTTGGGCGCACTCGGCTGGTGCGCCGGATCAATGCGCGGAGATGAGCAACAAGAACGACATACGAGAACGGTTTCGTGAGAAAGTCATCAGCCCCGGTATCCAGTGCTTCGGCGTGGTCGTGTTCACCGTGCTTCGCCGTAAGCATCAATATTGGCGTCCAGATTCCCGCTTCACGCAGGTCAGCACACACCTGGTAGCCATTGCGTTTCGGCAACATGATGTCGAGGATGATTGCGTCGTACTCGTTCTCCTCCGCGAGTCGCAGACCTTCTTCGCCATCGGAGGCGGTGTCGACCACGAAGCCCTCACGCACCAGGCCGCGTTTCATCGCAGCGGCAAGGCGCTCCTCGTCATCGACCAGCAAGAGCCGCATGAGATCTAGTGTTGCAGGTGTACCAGGCGACTAGCTGGCCAGGCCTCCGCGCGTCTCGGGGATCTCGCTCCCGTGACTGCAGTTCCTGTCGACCCGTCAAACCCTCACGCTCGTTGCACCGACGGATCGGCCGTCGAATACACGAGCGCCCGCTTCTCGAGCTCAAGTGCCCCCTTCGACGCCAAATCAAGCTTCTCAGGCGAGAGTTTCTCGGTGCGCACCATCAGGAGAGTTTCCTTCGACTCATCGGTCCCGTCCCATCCGACGCGAACCACCCCGACGCCCGGCGCGTAATACTTCAGCTGTATCGCGCTTGTCTCCTCTTCGTTGTATTCCTCCGTAAGGAGCACCCCTTTGTAGGTGCCGGTCGGAACGGTCGTCTCCTCGGTCATTGACCGCACGCGCGCCCGGTCGTTCCAGAAATACGGTGCTGGAGCGAAGCCTTCCGACCAGTCCGGCGCATTGGTCTTGGGATCGGCCTTCATCATGATTCCCGCCTTGGCATCTGCTGGATGGCCGACGAACCACGTGCGACCCGCAGTGTATTCGCCCCCGTCCCACAACTCGCTGTACTGGCCCAAATGCCAGACATTACCCATCTTGTCCTGGGCAAAGAAGGTCAGTTCATCCTCTTCCAGGTCCCCCTCAGTGAAATCGCTTTCCCAGATGACGACGGTATTGACCCCATTGATCACCTTCGTCAGGTTCGTGACGGTGAACGTGACCCGGTGTCCAAGAGTCTTTCCGTCCTCAAACGTCGAGCCATCATACTCATGTCGAGTGCCCGGGACCAACGGAAAGTATTTGTTGTCAATATTGATCGAATTCTCGTCGAAGTTCGCGACCTGAAAGTCCTCTCGAGTGAACTTGCTCGGTACGACAACGGGCCGACTGCTAGCCGGGTTCTTGACCGCATCATCGGTCGTCTCTGCTGCCACGGTAGCGGCATCTACCGTCGTGTCGGAAGACGAGGACGAGCATCCAGTCCCGAAGAAAGCCAGAGCGACAACACCACTCAGCAAAGTCAGAGCCTTCCCTCGATGACGAGCGGGCCGAGATCTGCGAACATTCATTGGGACTCCTTCGACGAAGTTGGTTGGTGTCGGCGACGTCGTAGATATGCTATTTGATTCAAGTTGAAAGTCGAAAACCATCGTCGAGACTGGCCTTCTGTCGTTCACGACGGGACCACGGCGATACGGGCCAGTCTCGCTCGCTCGGCCTTGGACTTGCCAAGGTGTAGGTACATCGGTGGAACGACGAAGAGATTCAAAAGCGTCGAGGTGAAGAGGCCACCGAGAATGACCGATGCCATCGGAAACTCGATTTCTTGACCGGAGATGTTGCCTCGCACCAGCAGCGGCACCAGCGCGAGCCCGGTTGCGAGCATCGTCATGAGGATCGGTGCCAGGCGCTCGGTGGCACCTTTCAGGACGAGATCGGGACCAAACGGAACCCGCTCCTCCTTCTCCAGATGCTGGAAGTGCGTGATTTCCATGATGCCGTTTCTCGCGGTCAAACCGACGACGGTGAAGAAGCCTACGAACGACCCGATCGAGAGGACGCCGCCGCTCAGGTAGGCGCCCAGTACCCCACCGACGAGAGAAATGGGAAGCGTGATGAGGTGTAGGGCGACGTCGCGCCAATTTCGGAACACGGCGAGGCATAGCGCGACGATTCCTGCGAATGCGAGTGCAGCAAAGGCGAGAAGCCGCGTCTGGGCCGCTTGCCGTTCCCGGTACTCACCAAGAACCTGTGCAGTGTGTTCGAGCGGCAGTTTGATTTGGGCAACCTTCGCTTCCAGGTCGCGCGCGACCGCGCCGAGATCACGTCCATCGACTTCGGCGGAAATGTCAAGACGACGGAACCCTCCTTCGTGGCTGATGGCGTTGGGCGTGGGACGAATGCTCACCTTGGCGACGTCACCGAGTCGGACCTTCGCTCCGTTCGGGCCATTGACGAGTATTTCGCTGACGTCGTGGATGCTGTTGCGAGCTTCGGGCACGCTCCATACCTCGACGTCGTAGGTCTTCCCATCACGGAATACGTCGCCCACCTCTTCGCTCGCCATGATGGTGGCGGCAGCACGCCTCACGTCTCCTGGCTTGACCCCCGCCTGCTTCGCCTTCAGGAGATCAACATCCACCTCAATCTGCGGCACCAGCAACTGCAACTCGACGTGCTCGTTCTTGACGCCCTCGATCTCGCCGAAGGCATCTTTGACTTCTTCGGCCTTCGTTCGCAGAACATCGAGATCCGGCCCGATCAGGCGCACGACGAGAGGGTCGCTCTGTCCGGTGATGGTCTCGCTTATGCGTTCGGCGAGATAGGTCTCGACGTTGGTGAACATACCCGGATAGCTCGCCACCACTTCTTCGATCTTGGCGAGGGTCTTGTCGTAGTCGACCTTCGGGTCGATGCTGATCCAGTTCTCGCCGAAGTCAACGCCGGCGATTTCCTCGCCAAGGAACGCCTGCCCGATGTGAGAGCCAAAGTTACGGACTCCCGGAATGGCCCGAAGTTCGTTGCTGCCTTTGATCACGATCCGTCGTTCCTCGGTGATCGAGGTGCCAGGTTTCGAGATCCAGTGCATCAAGAAGTCCTTCTCCTTGAAGGTCGGGAACAACGATTGGCCAAGGGTAGGAACCAGGGCGATGCCGCCGATGGCCACCGCTGTCACGGCCGCGTAGATCGGGATCGGGCGCGAAAGGAGTGGGGTGAGCAGACGTCGGTAGCCGCGACGCAAGAAGACGGCTAGCGGAGATTCGTGATGGTCCCACATCGGAGACGCGGTGCCGCTTCGGGAATAGAGGATCATGCTCAACGCCGGGGTGCTGATGAGCGCAACCAGCAGCGACACGGTGACGGCCAGCGCGTACGTGATTGCCAGAGGACGGAAGAACGACCCCGTCAGGCTCTTCAGGAAGAAGATTGGAACGAGCGACATGATCTCGATGAATGACGCGTAGACCACCGCGCCACGTACCTCGACCGAAGCGGCCAGAATGACCGCAGCCGTCGATCTAGGGCTGCCGTTGGCATTGTTCTCACGTAGGCGACGCACGATATTCTCGACGTCAACGATTGCGTCATCGACGATGGCGCCGAGCGCAATGACCAAGCCCGCCAATACCATCGTGTTGATCGTGGCGCCCCGGGCGTAGAGCACCAGCCCGGCGGCGGTCAACGACAACGGCATTGTGATGACGCTTATCAACGCCGAGCGCCAATCGTAGAGAAACAATCCGAGCACGATCAGAACGAGCAGCGCGCCGAGAATCAATGACGAAGTGAGGTGATTGATCGCTTCATCGACGAAACTCGCCGGACGGAAAATCGTCGTGTCAATGTCGATTCCCGGAAGTCCGGGAGCCATCTCAGCCAGCGCCTTCTCGGCCCCTTCCGTCACCTCCAGAGTGTTGCCCCAGGGGAACTTCTCAACGACAAGCATCAACCCGGTTCCGCCGTTGATAACTGCGTCTCCGGCGAGAGGCGGCGAACCAGTGACGACTTTGGCGACGTCGCCGATCCGCAGGATCTTGTCGCCGCGTTGGACGAGCGCGACTTGCGCGAGATCCTCCGGCGTAACGATTGACAACTTGTGGCGCACACCCAGCCGCTGATTCGGCGTATCGATGAACCCACCTGTGCCGATGAAACCGCCACCGGCATACTTGAGAATTCCCGCATCGAGAGCTTCAGCGGTGGCTTCCATCACCTGGTCGAGTGACACGTTCTCGCTGGTCAGCTTGTCCGGTTCCACCTGCACCTGGTACGCCTTGATTCGTTCACCCCAGATGGCGACGTTTGCCACTCCGGGTACTCGGAGCAACCTGGCCCGGATCTTCCAATAGGCCGTCATCGACATGTCTTCAAGGGAAATAGTTTTCGAAGACAGTCCGATCTTCATCACCCGACTGGTTGCCGAGAGCGGCTGCATCATCACTGGGGGAGCGGCCCAGGTCGGTAGAATGTTTTGTATCGTTGCGAGCTTCTCCTGAACGAGTTGTCGGGCGTTGAGCTGATCGGTTCCTAGCTTGAAGGTCAGCTCCACGTATGACAACTGGGAAGCACTCTTGGACCTCATGATTTGAAGACCCGGAACGCCGCTGAGCGCCTGCTCCATCGGGATCGTTACGAGTGCTTCAACCTCGGAAGCGGCAAGCCCCAGACAGGCGGTTTGGATCTGTACGCGTGGCGGTGCAAATTCCGGAAAGACATCGACCGGCATCTTCTGCAGTGCGTTGAAACCAAACAGCATCATTCCAGCGGAGAAGGCAACTACAAGGTATCGAAATCGCAGACTATTCTTGATTATCCATCGCAACATGACAAGGGCTTCGTTCGGCTATTCGTCGCCGACGCCGATTTCGGCGCCGTAGAGCTGAGTTGCGCCGAGTGTCACGACCTTCGTACCTTCATCCGGACCTTCAGTGAGCGTTGCTACGTCGCCGACGATCTTCTCGACCGTGATCGACTTTCGCTCGAAGGAAAGACCTTTGACGTTCACGTACGCCCATGTCTTGCCATCGGGGTCATAGAGCACAGCACCGTACGGAATCTCCAGGCCGGAGGGCCCCATCCTCGCTTCCTCCGTCTTCAGATCAATCCGGTCCGCGGCCTCCTTGGTCAGGGTCACACGCTGGAGTTGCGAACCTTGAATGTCTTCGACCTCGGCTGCACCATTTGTCGCTTCATCCTCACCCGCAGCGCTGCGGCAGCCCGATAGCGAGAGCAACCCGACTATCAGGAGACGTTGGAATAGCTTGTTTCGACGGATGAACTTCCCCGTTGTTTTCCGCGTCGTTTCCATGATCGTCCGTTCCTTCGCTATCGTCGCTGTCTGCACGGGTAGTGGTTCTGTTCGCTTTGCACTCTCATGTCCTGATCGAGCCAGCAGTTTCGGGTCCGCTGACGCGGTTCCCCCGTCGGTCCATTTCACGAACGGACCAGATCGGGTCGAGTCGTTTCGGACGCGTTGATCAACTCGTCGATGTCCCAGGCAGGCAGGATCTCCTTCGGTCCGAAATGTACGTACAACGGGGGTAGGACGAACAGCTGCGTCATCACGGTCGTAACCAGACCACCAAGGATTGCGACGACCATCGGGAAGAGCAGTTCTTGGCCGGCAATGTTGTTGAAGATAAGAACCGCAGCAAACGCGAGGGCGGTCAGAATACTTGCGTTCACTATCGGACCGACTCGCGATCGAGCCCCGAGAAGCATCAACTCTTCGTCGAGGGGGCGGCCGTCGTTGCGGAGAGCGAGGTATCCCTCGACGGTTCGCAGAGTGAACCGCGTGGCCAAGGCAAACACCGCGGCCAACGCCGAGACGGTAGCGATGGACATGGGCTCTCCGAAGACGCGTGCAGCCACGGGAGCGCCGGTGACCGACACGATGATTGCGAGAAGCGTTATGGCGCCGAGACGCCAGCTTCGGAATGCGGCCTGCAGTACGAGGAAAACGCCGAGAATTGCCGCGATGGCAAAGGCCATCACCCGTCGTTGCGACGATTGCTCGTCGTTGTAGTCCGATAGCACGGTCGTATGAAACTCCGGGGGCATGGCGATCCGTGCGAGGGCTTTTCGAAGATCCGCGGTGACCTCTCCCACGTTTCGACTCTTCACATTCGCCGTCACGTCGATGTAGCGAGAGATGTCGTCATGCTCGATAATCGGCGGAGTTGATCTCACCGTGACGTTGGCGACGTCGCCGAGCCTGATTACTTTGCCGGCCGGAGTGTTGATCAACAGGTCCTGGACGCTCGAGACGCTCGTCCGGATCTCAGGGCGTCCCCAGACGGTGACTTCGAAGATCTTCTGATCCTGGAAGAGGTTTCCAACCCGAAGGCCCGAGAGGAGGGTTTCCGATGCCCGTCGGACGTCGCCGGGTTTGATGGCGAGTGCTTGAGCCTTCAGCAGGTCCACGTCAACTTGAATCGTGGGTTCGGCCAGTTGGGACGATATGCGTGCCTGGGAAACGCCCTTTATCCCGGACAGTGAACCCTTGATCTCGTCAGCCTTCTTGCGAAGCAGGCCGAAGTCCTGTCCATAGAGCCGAACGGAGACCTCGTCCCTACTGCGTCCGAGCGACTTACGAAGCCGTTCCGCAGAGTATGTGGTCACACGATGGCTCAACCCGGGGTAGCCGCCGACGATTCGACGGATTGCTCCGACCGTCTTCGAGTAGTTGGAAGCTTTCACGCTGATGAACATTTCTGCGGCGTCACTCCCGACCGGTCGGTCTCCGCTCACTGCCTGACCAATCTGCGAACCGACCATTCGAACGCCTGGGACCGCTCGCAGCTCTGTGGTGGCCCGGGCGATGATCCGCGTCATCTCAGGCAGCGACGTGCCGTAGGGAGCCTGCCACCTGATCATCAGGTTGGTGTCTTTGAACTTGGGGAGCAGTACCTTGTCCATCGATGGCACGACGGCTATTCCAGCGACAAGAAGAGCCGCTCCCGTTGCGAGTGCCGGAATCGCAGACTTCCCGAAAACCGCAAGCGCTTTCGTGTAGGTGGGCCCCAACGAGCGGGTCACGAGCGAAGTGTCGTGCTCGCTCCTGTCATTCAGTAGCTTGCGAAGTGCCGGCGTCAAAGTCAGAGCAACGACAATCGAAGCAGCCATGGTGACCAAACACGAGATCGCAACAGGCGGAAAGAACTCGTCGCCTGAGACTCCGTTCAGAAAGTAAATGGGCAGCATCGCGACCGCGAATATCACGGTCGACCACACCGCCATTTTCGCGGCGCCGTGTGCACCGTTCAGCAGGGCGCGGGACGTGGTCCCAACGGCACTTTCGCTCGGCGACGAAGGCGTCGGCGACTCAGCGTCGTCGCTCAATGATTGCTCGATCACCGCACCGACAGCAACCGCCAACCCGGCAATCACGACAACGTTGAAAGCGACGTCGAGCAGATGCAAGATGGTCGCGGCCGCGCCGAAGGAGAACGCCACCGATACCAGCGCGATCAGCGCCTTCCTCCATCGCAGCAGAAGCAGAACCAAACCAGCTGCGACCAGCACTACGCCGACCACAACCGATCGCAGGAGATTTGAATTGGATCGGTTGAGGTAGTCCGTTGGACGGAAGACGGTTGAGTCCATTTTGAGCCCGACGAGTCCGGGGCGCAACGTCTTCAACACTTCTTCTACGCTGCGCGCGACCTTCGCTGTGTCAGCATTTGGAAGCTTCTCGACCACGATCAGAAATTGCCCCTCGTCCCCGACGACGGCATCACCAATCAGTGGTTGATGATCCTCGACCACAGTCGCCACATCACCAAGCGTCAACGGAACCCCGACGGTGTCGTCAATGGCGATCGTGGCCAGATCCTTCGGCTCGATGACCGGAAGATTGTGTTGAATGCCCAGACGCTGGTTGGCCGTGTCGATGAACCCGCCGGTCCCCGGGGTTGAAGCTTCGAGAAACGTCAGAGGCGATACCCAAAGAGCATTTCCCGTCGAGCTCACCACCTGCTCGATCGAGACCCCCTTCTCACGTAGCTTCGCGGGGTCAACCAGGACCTGCAACTGACGTTCGCGCTGACCCCAGATCGCCACGTTTGATACTCCGGACACGGCGAGCAATCGGGGTCGGATTGTGAACCGTGCGAGAACACCGATCTGTATCGGCGTAAGTGTCTTCGACGACAGAGCAATCATCGCGGTACGACTTGTTGACGCCTGAGGCTGGAGCATTTGCGGAGGGCGCGACACATTCGGCAGGCCTGCCGCTTGGCTGATCCTCTCCTGCACTACCTGGCGTGCTCGGTACAGAGGCGTTCCCTCGTCGAAGATCATTTCGATGTACGACAGGCCAGGCACGGATTTGGAGTGGATGGAGTCGAGCCATGGGACGCCGTCGAGGAGATCCTGCTCTATGGGAACGGTGACAAGTTGTTCGACCTCTTCGGCGGACAGGCCGAGCGCATCGGTCTGAACGACCACGCGGGGAGGATCGAACTCCGGCAACGTCTCTGTCCGGGCGTTCTGCAGCTGAATGACTCCAAAGACCATCAGCAAAACCGCAAACGCGATTACTGCCCGATTGGCCTTCAGACTCCACGCAATGATCCGTCTCATTCCGAGCTTGCCTTCCGTTAGGTTGTGACTGCGAGCGAGCTATTCACCCTCTGATGCAAGAGCCTGGGGTGGAGTACAAGCTGTGAATTGGGAGTGTGGTCGATGGCGGCGATCGTCAAGGCTGCTGATTCGGGGCTTCAGCTGGCCGTTGAGAACCGGTGGAGCGAGTGCAAATCGTTCGACTAGCGAGTGCGTGACCAACCGGGCGAGCTGTGGTGCTGAACCCGTGTGGTCGGTGGATGGTGACGATTGAGCTTTCGTGCTCTGATTCGACTTCTGACGTGGTTACTCAAGGCGCGCCTTGAGGTTCGCTGATCTGGATCCAGGGCAAGATAGGGGTTTGCCTGTGTGCGGGGAAGCACGGCACGTCAGGCCTCTCAGCGAGGACTCAGCACGGATTCTGTAACGTCGCGTTACCCAAACTCGCCCTGCGGAAACCGATCTGCAGAGCAAGCGTCGAGCACCTGTGCTGGCAACTACGAGTTCGATGTCGAACCTGTAGTGCTGGTTCCGGAGCGGACGTGCCGTGAACATACCCTTTCAATCGGAGGCTGTCAAATAGTTTCGAATATTCGCCGAGGCGCCTCTGTTCGCTGACCTTTAGCTCTGTATGTGTCGGAAGGGTATCGGAGCGGGCACCTCGGCGTGCCTTCGGCACATGGCAGGTAAACCAGAAACGCAGTGAAAATAGAGTCGTGTGAAACGAGGAATGAACATGAAACTTGTCGGTAGCCGCGTACGCACTCGTTACGGAGCCGCGAGTGTGCCTGTGATGTCAGTGCTTCTCGTAGCTGTCGCGTCGCTGACGGCCTGTAGCGGTAAGTCGGACAACAGCGGAACTCAGTCGGCTGCGGTGGATTCGCCCCTCGGCCTTGACGAGGCCGCGTCCGCGCTGATGCAGACGCGCGTCGAGGAATTGGTCAAGTCGTGCATGAAGCGTGCCGGGTTCGAGTACGTACCGGTTGACCCGAATGCCACGAAAGCGGCGATCACCGGTACGAGTGGGCTCACCGATGACGAATTCCGACGCCAGTTCGGCTACGGGATCAGCACTGTTTTCGAAAAGATCGTCGAGATCAGCCAGTCGTCGAAATCCGTGGATCCCAACGTGACGTACCGAAGTGGTCTAGATCCCGCCGGACAGCAAGCGTTCGACGTTGCGTTGACCGGCGGGAAGGCCGACGTCTCCGTCTCGGGCGCCGTGGAAGCGGCGAAGACCGGTGACCTCGGTGGTCTAGGGGGATGTGTCGAAGAAGCCACAACAGCGGTGTTCGGAGGGGCCAACGTCGTGTCGGCATTGGCGAAGATCGAGGAACTCGATTCCCGGGCTGAGGCCGACGAACGCCTGGTCAAAGCCCGGGCTGATTGGTCGAATTGCATGCGGAAGCAGGGATTTGAGTATTCCGAGCCGAACGCTGTCGACGTGGGAATCACCGAGAAGCTTGCTGCATTGGTCGGCCCGGCTGCGGCGAAAGCACTGGGAGAGGAGGGGACATTCAGCCCACTGGTCTTCGGAACCAACGCCCTTCCCGCCTACGACAAGGCTGCCCTGGTGCAGTTGCAGGCAGAGGAGATAGCCACAGCCCAAGCCGACCTTCAGTGCGAGGAGAAGTACGTCGTGGACGTGGAGGACAAGGTGAAGGCCGAGTACGTGAAGAAGTTCGCACAGGAGAACGCCGTGCTCCTGTCCAAAGCGCAGTCCGAATTGGAGAAACGTAAGTGAAGCGCTCGGTCGTCGCGGGTGGGATGGCGGTCGTTGTCGGTGTGTCCACGGGAGCCGGGTGGCTCGCAGCATCCCGCGTGAAATCGCCCGCCAAGTTGGCGGCCGAGGCTGCCCCTCCGGAAGCGTCGTTGATCACGTATCCGGTTGAAAAGCGCGTCCTGAGTTCGGATCTCATCATTCGAGGCACGATGCGTTATAGCGATCCGATCGTGGTGGTGCTCGCGCCGTCGGCGCTTCGTCCCCCGCCCGTGCTGGTGAGTCAGGCACCGGTGAAGGGAGCGACGCTGAATGAGGGCGACGTCGCCATGGTCGTTTCGGGGCGACCCGTGTTTGTCGTGAAGGGAGCTACCCCAGGGTTTCGTGATCTCGGACCCGGTGCGGTCGGCGCCGACGTGCGGCAACTGGAGGACTTTCTTCAGCGTCAGGGTTTTGACCCCGGAACCGTGGACGATCACTACGACGGAGCAACTTCCGCCGCAGTGGCGAGGTGGTACAGCAAGGCCGGCTACCAGGCGTTGGGACCAAACGACCAACAGCGAGCGACACTCCGAGTCGCCGAGTCCGCACTCAGCGTCGCTACCGATCGCCTGCTTCAGGCCAAACAGACAGAACTCCTCAACCGCTCGGGAGCGAAGCCTGTCGAAATCATCGACGCGAAGGCGACAGCAGACACATCGAAAGCAACGGCGGCGGCGGCACGAATCGCGGCACAGCGAGACGCAGACCGGAGCCAGGCGGAGCTTGCCCTCAAAGAGGCGGATCTCCTCAACAAAGGTGCTGATCTCGCGACCAAACGGGCCGCCGTCGAAGTGGCGGGAATCGTGCTCGACGACGCTCGTCGGCGCGATGGGCTCGTCGCATCGGGTGTGAACGTGGCGACCGGTGTCACCGTGACACCTCAGCAACTCGGGTTGTTGCAGGATGGCGTCAACGAGGCCGTCATTGCGGTGGGAGCCGCCGAAGCCGACTTGTCTGCTTCAGAAGCGGTTGCGAACAGCGTACGAGTCGCCGGTGAAGCATCGGTGGCGGAGGCGCGCACCAAGCTGAACGGGGCATCCACCTACGTTCTCGATGGACTCACACAGCAAGAACAACTCAACGTGATTGCCGCAGCCAGAAATGCCCAGGCGGCGCTCGCGCTCGCCGAGGCGGCGGCGGCAAAGGACAACGCCGTCGCGGCGGCGGACGTAGCGACCAAGAGGGCAGTTCTCGCTACCGCGAAATCGAGGGCAACTCAGGCTCAACAACGGATAGAAAACGCGAACGCCGGGGTGGACCCGGCGACCGGTCTGCCGCTTTCAACTGCAGGTGATCGCGCTAACAGTCAATTCGCACTGAAGCAGGCCGAACTCATCCTTCGTCAGGCGGAGATTGCCCTTTCCCCAGCAGAGGCTCTTCTGGCTGCGGCACAAAATGACGTCGAAACGCTACGACGCGTGAACACACTCACGGCGACGGCGAATCAACAAGCCATTGCAGAGTCCGACATGCGTGTCGAGTCGGCGCAAGCTCGACTACAGGCCCTGGGTCGTCCCGGTGCCGGTTCTGCGAATCTCAGCGAAGCGGTCAGAGTCGCAACGGCCGAGGTGGCCCGCTTGCAATCCGACCTGGAAAGGTACGCGGGCGCTGTCGGGGTTCAGGTACCGGCGAACGAACTCGTCTTCTTTCCCAGCCTTCCACTGCGCATCGACGATACGAAGATCAAGCGTGGTGATCCGGCGACGGCCGAAGTCATGACCGTGAGCGGAACCCGACTGGCTGTTGACGCAGCGCTGTTGACAACCGAAGCTACGCTCACGCGAATTGGTGCAGCCGCCACCATCGAAGCGCCGGAGTATGCCTTCAGCAGCAAGGGTGCGATCACCTTTCTCGCCGACAAACCAGGCCTGCGTGGAACGGATGGACAGCACATCGCCATCGAGGTAACTCCCGAAGACAGCTCGACGCAATTGGTCGGCGCATCCGTGCGGATCACGATACCGACCAAGACGACCAATGGGGAGGCATTGATCGTTCCGGTGAGCGCGTTGTCGGTTCGTGCCACAGGGAGTACTCAACTTCAGATTCAAGATTCGCCCGGAGTCGTCCGGACGGTCGTTGTGACCGCCGGGCTGTCAGCCCAAGGCTTCGTGGAGATCGTTCCTGTGAGCGGTTCGGTAAAGGCGGGCGATCGGGTCGTGATCGGCGCTGACGGGCCGACGACTACTGACCCACTCGCAAAGGATGCGGCGCCGCTTGCCACTGCACCATTGGGCTCGGTCGAGCCCAACGCGGCAACGTCCGTCGAGGTCGGAGCTACTTCGACAGTTCCAACGAGCCCATAAGAACAGCCATGTCTCGCGAACAGCAGTCCAACGAGACCGACAAAGAGGGAGGCGACCTACCGCAGGGGCCACGCGTCCTTCTTGAACTCATTCACGTGAGCAAGGTCTTTCCGACCACACCGCCGGTAAACGCACTCTCTGATGTGAACGTCCGGATTCTGCCTGGTGAGTATGTCGCGATCGAAGGCCAGTCGGGCTCCGGAAAGTCAACACTGCTGAATGTGCTTGGATGCCTCGACCGACACACCAGCGGTACCTACCTCTTCGATGGGATAGACACGTCGGAGCTCACTGACTCTGAGCGTGCCGAGCTACGGGGCAATCGGATCGGGTTCGTTTTCCAGGCTTTTCATCTTCTTGCCCATCGCAGCGTTCTCGAGAACGTGATGCTTGGTGAGTTGTACCTCGCCAACCCAAGGTCGGAGCGCAAGAAGGAAGCGCTGGTTTGTCTTGACCAGGTTGGGATGAACCACCGGATTTCGTTTCTGCCGACGCGACTGTCGGGCGGCGAAAGGCAACGTGTGGCCATCGCCCGTGCTCTCATGGGTGACCCCGGGGTCCTTCTCTGCGACGAGCCGACCGGCAATCTCGATACCAAGAACACCGAGATGGTTCTTGATCTTCTCGATGCTCTTGTGGCTCGGGGCATCACGGTGTTGGTCATCACTCATGAGAGTTCCGTTGCCAAGCGCGCTCAGAGACGACTTCGTATCGTGGACGGCTTCGTGTCGGAGCTCGTCGGTACCGTCTCGTGAGACTCGCTCGCAGGCCGCGGCAGACGAGCGGGAGTGCGCGGCGCGCACACAAACAGACGAAGCTGAAGCTCGTTGACTTGATCATCGAAGCAAGCTCGGGCGTCTTGTCGCGTCCCGGTCGTGCTGTGCTGACAATTCTCGGAACGGTCCTCGGAATCGGCGCTCTCGTCGCAACGCTTGGCATCTCAAAAACGGCAGGCAATCAGATCGTTGGTCGCTTCGACGCTCTGGCGGCAACGGAGATCATTGCCACGCCACGGGCCGTTGGACGGCTCACCGTGAACGCCATTCCATGGAACGCGCAAGATCAGCTCGAGCGACTGAACGGCGTGGTCGCGGCAGGAACGCTGGCCGACATCACGGTCAAAGGGACGTTGATCCGCGCGGTGCCGGTGAACGATCCGCTCGGGCAGAGCCAGTTTCAGATGCCTATCAAAGCGGCGTCGCCCGGACTGTTTCGCGCCACCCGGGCACGACTGGGATCGGGACGTTTCTTTGATCAGGGACATTCGGATCGCACGGAGCGTGTGGTTGTCATCGGGCGTTCGGCGGCCCAAAAACTCAATCTTGCGAGAGTCGATCAGCTACCGGCGATCTTCGTCGGCGACCAGCTGTACACGGTCATAGGGATCCTCGACTCCGTTGCCCGGCAACCCGACCTGATTTCCTCGATCATCATTCCGGAAGGAACCGCTCGCAAAGAGTTCCGACTCAGCGGCCCGTCCCTGGTCGAGGTCGAAACGCAAATCGGCGCGACGAGTCTCATCGCCGAGCAGATCCCGCTCGCCCTATCGCTGAATGATCCCTTGAAGATCAAGGTCGCGGCGCCCCCCGAACCGAAGCTTGTCAAAGACGGAATCCAGAGCGATCTCAACTCGCTCTTTCTCGTGCTGGGCGCGGTGTCGTTGCTCGTCGGCGCGATCGGCATCGCCAACGTCACGCTCGTTTCGGTTCTCGAGCGGACCGGGGAGATCGGTCTGCGGCGTGCGTTAGGCGCCGGGCGTCGCCACATTGCGTCGCAGTTTCTCGCCGAGAGTACCGTCTTGGGTTTGATCGGCGGTGTTCTTGGGGCATCGTTTGGGCTGCTCGTCGTTGTCGGCATCGCGGTGACCCGTCAGTGGACCGCCGTTATCGACCCGAAGATCCCACTTCTGGCCCCGCTCCTTGGAGCCGTGGTCGGGCTCGCGGCCGGACTGTACCCGGCTCTGCGAGCCGCACGACTCGAGCCCGTCGAGGCGCTTCGCTCGGGAACCTGATCGCCTGTTTTCGGGTCAACGAAGCCGAGAGTCCGCGGGTGGTCGGTCAGGTCTCGCGAAGAATCGTGATTGCCTGCGGCCTGATGACCAGGGCAGTCGCAGCCACTGCGAAGGCAACCGTCGCAAGCACCAGTCCGGCGCTCAGCTCGACAAGAAAGCGAATCGGGACGTGAAACTGCGGAGTGACGAGGAAAAGCGGTTGAAGGACAATCACGATGACATGCGCCATGACCAACCCGATCGCCAAGCCGCCGGCAAGTGCGAGGAGGATGACGAAGAGCGACTCGCCGAGTATCAATGCCGCCAGCGACGCCGTCGACATGCCGAACGCGCGCAACGCTACATACTCTCGACGCCGCTGGAGGAGCTGGAGAAAGACCACCATGAGTATCGAGGCGATCCCGATGGCAAAGGCGAACCCCATGCCCATTTCCACGAGTCCGCGGATATTTACCGCGGTGAGACTCGACTGGTCTTTGTTCAGGTAGGCGGAGGCGGTAACCACGCGAAGCGGATACCGATCTCCGACCGTACGCGTGATCCGGGATGCGATGGCCGCGGTCCCCGAGGGTGTTCTGTCTGGCGTACGAGCGAGAAAGAAGTCGACGCCCTCCAACGCTGTAGCCGATCGGTACGTTGAACGGTTGACGACGACGTCGAGCCCTTCGGGAAATCCCGGGAAGGCGTCGAACAGTCCTACGACGTCGAGTGTCTTCAGCTTCTGTTGTTTTGTCCCACGCGCCAACAGGACCTGAACCTGATCGCCGACGCTGATCGAGAGATCGTCGGCGCGGGTGGCACTGACAAACGCTGCGTTGGGTCGTGCCAGCTTCCGCAGCGCTTTGTCGGCGCTTTGGTCGAACAATGATTCACTGAGGGTGGCTGTGCGCGAGAAACTCGATGGGTCGATCGCCGCGAGATCCGTGCGGGCTTGGTCATAGGGCCCGATGAGTATCGAGTTCTCCAGTGAAAATGTGATCGGTGTGAGGGCGGAAACCCCCGCCGACTCGAGTTCTTTCCGGAGAGACGCCTCACTTGTGTCGGCATCGTCGCTCAGCGGGGTGATGCGAAGGTCGGAACCTAGGGCAAAGCGCGCGTCCGCCGATTTGGTGCGGTGATACGTCGAATGGATCGCGGCAAGATTTGCGGCAAATGCGACAACGAGGCCGATCCCGACTACTGCGTTCGCCACGGACCAAGGCCTGCGCTGGACGCTACGCACCAGCGATCCTCGGATGAGCCTCTCGAAACGTCCTATCCCTGGTTCTCGGCGACGCGCGGCGATTCCGTGAACGACGCGGCCGAACGCGAGCGTGCCGCCCAACCAGATGGCCATGGGCACGACCATCAGTCCGAGTGGCAACGCTGCTGCCTGACCCTGCGAAACCGACACACGTTCGGGCGGCGACATCAAGGCCTCGACTCCGACGCCGATGATGGCGGTGAAAACCAGGAGCAGGTCAATCCGCTGACGATGCCAGACGGGTCGGATTGCATCGGTCAACTCCTGTCGCTCGCTCCCGATCTCGCGTGCCGAGGTCTGCCATTGCTTCCCGGTGAGCACCACCAACACGATGATGACGTTGGCGCTGATTGCCATCAGCAATGAAATGGCTATGAGCCGGTGAGGTGTCGCCAGAACAGCAGGCCTGCCGAGTACCAATTCGGCTGCTCCGAAGCCCAGCGCTGCTCCGACCAGCGCGGCACATCCGGCGAAGATCAACGTCCGCAGCGCTGCCATGCGGATGAGCATCGAACGGTCAGCACCATGCAGGCGCATCGTTGCGTGCTCTCGGCGTTGCGATTCGGCTTGGAGATTTGCGCTGAACACGACGAGCGCGATTGCGACGAGGACGCCTGGTAGACCGAGAAACAAGAACATCTTGCGGCCTGTTGACGCATCGTCGGCGGCGACCTTCAGCGCGTTGGAGATGTTATCGATCAGCAAAACTCGGTCGGAGCTGACCTCGCGGATCGATTGGGCGATCACCGTCGCCTGCGTCAACGCTGTACCGGGGGAGGACTTCAGTTTCGAGCGCTCAACTTGTATGTCTACTTCGGACAGCGGAGCCATCTTCAGTCCCGCGCCCGGTACCGCGCTCGCACGCCGGAACGCAGGGACGATGCTCTCCGTGAACAGCTCTATTGGTACAATCACCGTGAACGGTACGTACAGAAAGTCTTCGAATTTGCTGGCCTTTCGACTCATGAAGAGTTGTTGGGCATGCGAGAAGTCCGCGATCCCT
>JANPDB010000824.1:0-2870 GCA_031431255.1 Acidimicrobiia bacterium
CGGCATGTTGCGGTCGAGTCCGTAGCGCAGCGATGCCCGGGCGAAGTCGCGGATCGAATCGTTGAAGTTGTACATCCCCATGATCACGCCGCCGTCCGAGCCGAAGTCGGCCACCTTCAACTCGACCGGAGCGCCACCGTCTTTGGGCACGTAGGTCATGGTGACGGTTCCTGCGCCCGGCACCTTCCAATCGGTGGCCTTGTACTGGTCGCCGTGGGCATGGCGGCCGATCACGATCGGCTTGGTCCAGCCCGGTACGAGGCGCGGGATGTTGGAGATCACGATCGGCTCACGGAAGATGACACCGCCGAGGATGTTGCGAATCGTTCCGTTCGGTGACTTCCACATCTTCTTCAGACCGAACTCCTCGACGCGCTGCTCGTCGGGCGTGATGGTGGCGCACTTCACGGCGACGCCGTACTTCTTCGTGGCGTTCGCAGAGTCGATGGTGACCTGGTCGTCGGTCGCGTCGCGGTGCTCGATGCCGAGGTCGAAGTACTTCAGGTCGATGTCGAGATAGGGCAGGATCAGTTTGTCCTTGATGAACTGCCAGATGATGCGGGTCATCTCATCACCGTCCATCTCGACGACGGGATTGGCGACTTTGATCTTCGACATGATGGGTTCGGACTCCTCGGGTGTCTTCCAGCGGACCCGCAGAGTCTACGAGGCCGGGCCGACCGGACAAGGCAAGTAGCAGACAAGCTGCGACGCCCCCGTCGAGGCCGCCGGCCGCCAGACCTTCGACCCGGGCGGAAGGACCAAAGGCCCTTTCTGTCTCCCCCGGTGCTGGCGCAGGGTGAACGTGCCGCACGCGCCGGACACGTGCCGCTCAGCTTCCACCGACACCCTTGGAGATTCCCTCATGCGTTTTCGCTCAATTCGGCTGACTGCTGGTCTGCTCGCCCTGACGATGGGCTCCATGATCATGGTCGGCTGCGGCTCGGACTCCGACAAAGACGCCGGAAAGCCGATCGCCCCGAGTGCGCCGGCCGCCTCGGCGACCGAGGCCACTGCGGTCAGCGAAGCAGGCGCCAACGAAGGTGCCGCGCCGGCCGCCACCAAGGCCGGCAAGGTCGTCGGCCCGAACGGGAACATCTTCTACGTCGCCGTCGGCGCCGGGTCGTTCCTGACCCTGGCCAAGCTCCTGGCCAACGCCGACCTGCTCGAGACGATCAAGGGCGACGGACCTTTCACGGTGTTCGCGCCGACCGACACCGCGTTCGCCGCCGTCCCCGCCGACACCTTGAAGGCCCTGCTGGCCGACAAGGCGAAGCTGACCAAAGTGCTCCTCTACCACGTGGTTCCGGGCACCGTGATGGCCAAGCAACTCAAGGCCGGCGACCTGAAGACGGCGGAAGGCGCGGCGCTCAAGCTCACCGACACTGCGGGTGTGTTCACGGTCAACGACGCCAACATCGCGGCGGCCGACGTCGTCGCCTCCAACGGTGTCATTCACGTGATCGACAAGGTCCTGCTCCCGCCGGACCTGTAAGCCGAGAGCGGCGCCGCACGGCGCCGGCTCGCGCAAACCTGCTAGCAGTTGGACCCGTCGACGGCACACGCGTCGGCCGCGGCTGCGAGAGCATCTGCCTTCCGGGCGGCGAGACGACGGAAGATCCGGAGGAATTGCTCCGGGTCCTGCGCCCCCGGAAGCACGCCAACGCCGTCGAACACGAATGACGGAACCGCGGTGATGCCGCGCTCGATGGCTCCGTCCATCTCCTCTCGCGTCTCCCGGACGAACGCGGCCGACGCAAGCATCGCCCGGACGTCGTCGGCGTCGAGGCCGCTCGCAGAGGCGATCGACACGAGTTCGCCGACATCGCCGACGTTGCGTCCTTCGGTGAAGTAGGCCCGCAGCAACTGCTGCTTGAGCTCCCCCTGCGTTGCCTCGCCGCCGACCTCGTAGGCATAGGCGAGGAGGCGGTGGGCGTCAAAGGTGTTGCCGCGTTTCGCGACCGCGAAGTTGAACTCCCAGCCGACCGTGGCCGCCACGGCCGTGACGTGTGAGGTGATGGCGAGTGCCTTTTCCATTCCGCCGAACTTCTTCGCATACCCGTCGATCACCGGCGACCCGGTGGAGGGCGCCGTGGGGTCGAGCTGGAACGGCCGCCAGATCACGTCGATCGGTTCTCCGCCTTCTGCGGCATAGGCGGCCCGGGCGGTCTCGAACTTGGCCTTGCCGATCGCGCACCACGGGCAGACCACATCGGAATAGATCTCAACCTGCATGGTCGACGACGTTACCGCCCGCCATGCAGGAGTAGCGAGTGGGGGGGTGGCGCACCAGTGGTGTCGGGACGACGTCGCCAACCACTCACGGTTGGGAGGCGGTGCGCCGCGGAGACAGTTAGAAGGAAACCCACTCTTCCGGCGGGATGCCGCGTTCGGCCAGGCGGTGCTTCGCCCACACGGGAACGCCGATCGATTCACCGGCATTGATCTTGGCGAACATCGGGCCATCGGACGCCCACACGTGACAGGTATCGCGGTTGGCCTCGTGCCCCGCTCGCATGCTCTCCTGGCGCTTCTCCGGATCAGCCGTCATGATCGACATCGCATCGTTCGACACCGCATGGAAGAACGACCAGCGCGCCTGCATCGCCACCGGCGCCATCGCATTGAGCAGAGCGACGAAATGGGTGCATGAGCGGGGACCGCCGAAGAGCGTCTTCACCTTGTTGCCGAACCCTCGTGCGATCGAAGTGCCGACGAGTTCCTGGAACACCGGGAGAATGAGCGGACACTGTTCCTGCGGGTGCGTCAGCATCGCTGTTCGCACTTCGGTGATCGCAAAGGTGATGCCGTTGATGACGAGCTCGATGTGCATGTCGTGCAGCGTCATCGGTTCGGTGTCGACGATCCCC
>JANPDB010000825.1:0-1716 GCA_031431255.1 Acidimicrobiia bacterium
CCGGTTGCCGCGTAGTACTGGGCGATGGTGGCCGACAGGCCGCTGGTGGAGAAGTTCGGATTCGTCTTGCCGAGCTTGAACGTGCCCCACTCGGGGTGTCCCTTGCTGGCCCAGCCGGTGGGGTCCTTCGCCAGGGCGAGCAGATCTCCGTAGCCGATCGGCGTCTTCGGCCAACCGAGTGCCGACGCCATCGGCTTCGGCATGGCGATCACCAACGGCGTCAGCATGAACGATGGGGCGTCGTCGGGGGCCATAGCCGTGGCACCACTCGCGCCGAGGCGCTGGTTGAGGATCGCACCCCACGACCGCGCCGCAGGCGACCACACCGTGGGGAACGGGCCGTCGGTCGATTCGTTCCATCCGGCGGCGAGCGCCTGGGCCGCCGCGCCGGACGCCTTCTTGGTGATCGTGACGAACGCCCGCTTCTTCGCGCCCGATGCATCGGTGAACGTGGACGTGGCCTTGTCGTCGTTGAAGGTGCGGGCGAGCTCGTTGAGGAGCGCGATCTTCTCGGATGAGACCGTCACCGTGATCGGAACGCGTCCTTTCGGCGCGGTTCCGCCCGCCGAGGTGTCGCTGCTGTTCTTGACGGTGCATGCCGACAACGTGACCGCGGCTGCAAGGGCGAGGGTGACGGCAGCGGAGCGGCGGCGCGTGTTCATGGGTTCAGTATTCCGTACGCGTCGATGGTCGCGGTCGAGTCGGGGCCGGGAAGCGCAGGCGTGCTGGTGGAACGGGCCGACCAGCCTTGCGAGCGGAGGGTCTTGCGCAGTTCGTCGGTCAGCGCGTCGATGCGGGGATCCTCGCGGATCGTCCCGATGTCGAGCGCGAGGGTCAGCGGCGGCGAAAGCTGGGTGGTCTTCGCTCCCTTCACGTCGTTCACCGCGGGGGCGAGGGTGACGACCGTATCGACGAGCCGAACGGTGAGCAGCGCGTTCAGCGGTTCGATCCCCGGTGTCGGTGTGCCGTTGCCCTGGACGAACTCCAGTTCCTTCGTGGAGAGCGCGTCACCCGAAGCACCGCCGAGGCTCTGCGCCAGCACGAGCGCGGCGGTGAGCGACCGGTGGTCGGGGAGTGCCACCTTGCGGTCGCCCGTGACGAGGCATGACGGGGAGACGCATACCGGCGCCTGGGTGGCCCGCGTCACCACGACAACGGGGGCAGACGCGAGGGCCTCCGACACGGCGAGGCGGCGCTGATCGTCGAGCCGGGCCAGCCATTCGGCTGACGTGACGACGGCGTCGACCACGTTGCTCTGGGTTTCGTTCACGACGTCGCGCTCGATCTGCTTGGGCGTGCGGATGGTCACGAGCACGCGATCCGAGGCCACGGCATTGCAGGCCTCGGCGGCGTCGGGAACGCACCACAGCACGAGTGGGGCACGGCCGCGCTCGGGGTCGGCGCGTCGTCCGTTGACGAAGAATCCCGCGGCGATGAGGCCGATGGCGAAGACAGCGGCCAGAACACGCTTCATGTGACGATGTCCGCCGGCTCGAGCCGCTGGAGCTCCTCGGACGTCGGCTTGGCGTCGGCGTTGTTCATCAGCCGTGATGCCTGATGGGCCACTGCGGCCTCGAACGAGTTGCGGGCCAGCCGTCCGTTGCCGAAGCCCTTTTCACGCGGCTGGGCGGCAAAGTATGCGCGCACACTTTCGATGGCCTCGGGTGTTGGCTCATAGCGATTCTTCTTGCACAGCGACAAGAAGATGGCGACGAG
>JANPDB010000826.1:0-2239 GCA_031431255.1 Acidimicrobiia bacterium
GCCACCGTTCGTCGGAAAGAACGACATGGGCACGGCACTCCAACATGTGAAGGATCCGCCCCCACCCCCGCGTTCGGTGCGCGCCGGAATCCCCCGATCACTCGAAACTCTGATCCTGCAGGCCCTTGCCAAGACGCCGGAGGGTCGTCCCGCCGACGCGAACGCCTTCTCGCTCGCCCTCAGCGCCCTCGATCTCACGGCTGACGATGCCGCGCCGAGCGTTCGACGCACCCCTGACGATCAGACGCCGCCCGCCGGTGTGGGCCGACGCCCTGCTGTCGGTCGCTCAGACGATGACACTCGCTTCGACGGCGGGACCCGCGTGCAGCCGCCTCCCAGCCGCGGCGTACAGAGCACCACAGCCACCTCGACCGGGTCCGGGGGGAGCGGAAGGCGCGTCGTGGTCCGCCTCCTGCTCGCCCTTATCGCTATCGCCGGCGGCATCGGCGGTGGACTTCGCTTCGCCGAACGGTCCAAGACGACACCAGCGGCCTCGTTCGCCATCACCTCCATCAGGTCGTTCGATCCGCTCGGCAACAACGAGGAGAACGACGACATCCTGAAACTGGCGATCGACGGACGGGTCGACACCGCCTGGGAGAGTCGCGGCTACCCCACCCGAACTTTGGACGGTAAGGACGGCGTCGGCGTCATCGTCGACCTCGGAGCCGAGAAGACCGTCCGCTCCCTCGGCGTGAACTCCTACGACGAGGGCTGGAGTGGTGAGGTCTACGTCTCCAACCGACCCGCCCCTTCGCTCGCCGAGTGGGGACCGAGTGCCGGCGAGATCCGCAACGCCAACAGCGGAGACTTCACCGTGAAGCTCACACCGACCAACGGCCGCTACGTCCTCGTCTGGCTAACCGATCTCGGACCCAAGCGGGGTTCGCTCTACAAGGCTGCGTTCAGCGAACTCCGGGTGTTCGGCTGACGCTCGTGGCAGGTACTTGCAATGGCGAGCTATCGCACTGAACCCGACGTCGTGCTCGTCGCCGCGTCACAGCGCGGCGACCGTGACGCGCTCGACGTGCTCCTGCGCCGCCATCACGACCGGATCTTCGCCGTGTGCCGGCGGGTCACGGGGAACGCCGCCGACGCCGCCGACGCCACCCAGGAATCGCTCATGGCGATTGCCCGGGGGATCGGCCGGTTCGACGGGACCAGCGCCTTCACCACCTGGGCGTACCGGGTCGCCACGAACGCATCACTCGACGAGCTCCGCCGACGCGGGCGCCGACCGCTCCCGACCGACGACGATGACCTCGCCCATGCCGTCGGGACCGGTCCACGCCACGGTTCATCTTCGACCGTGAGCGCATCCGACGTCGAAGCGAGGGTCGACATCGACCGCGCTCTCGCCGGTTTGCCCCCTGATTGGCGGGCGGCACTCGTCCTCCGCGATCTGTGCGGGCTGGACTATGCCGAGATTGCGGAGGTCCTCGCCATCCCCGGCGGAACAGTGCGGTCTCGCATCGCGCGGGCTCGTGCCGCGCTTGCCCCGGTGCTCGCCGACCGGGTCGACCGGACCCCGGACAGGGTCGATGACGGTGGTCACGCCGACCACGGGAACCACAACGCTGCTCCACGGCGTCCAAAGGACGTCCATGTTGAGTAGCCATCGTTCCCAGCACCGCCCCGTCGTTCCCCACTCGACCGCTCCGAGCACTGGACACTGCCCCACCTCCGACCTATGACACCCGATCCGACTCCGCCGGGGACCCACCCCACCGACGCCATGTTGCTGCTTCTCGGCGACGTGAGGTCCGATGCCGACGCGTCAGAGTTCGTGGCGGAGTTGCAGCTCGAGGCAGCCTCAGGGACGGTCACGGTCGACGACCCGTTCGCCCCAGCGCTCGTCGCCGACGCGTGGAGCCACCTCGGAGCATGCCAGCGCTGCTCGTCGCGTCGACTCGCCCTGTTCGTCGAGTTGGTCCCGGTCATCTCATCCGCAGCATCCGAGGCCGCCTTGGCGACCTCCGCAGTGGACCGCCGGGTCGGCGCCGCGGTCGCCGAGCTGGTGCCCACGACCGGCGCAGTGCCGGAGTCTCTGGTCCGATCTCTCCCTCCGCGTCGGCGATGGTTCGCCGGGCGCGGTGGGGCTGGGATCGGTGCGGCCTCCGGCCGCGGCGGAACGATCGCCCACCCGTGGATCGCCGGCGTCGCCCTGGCCGCACTTCTGCTCGCGGTAGGAGCGGCCTTCGCTCTGCGTCCTCGCACGACGGAGCAGTCCGCTGTCGGC
>JANPDB010000827.1:0-7861 GCA_031431255.1 Acidimicrobiia bacterium
ACCGCAGGTCTACCTGGTGCTGGTCCTCGGCCTTGTCGGAACGTGGCAGGTCTTCGACCAGATCTTCGCCATGAGCTTCGGCGGGCCCGACAAGTCGACGATCACACCGGCGTTCTGGATCTACTTCCAGTCTTTCAAGAACGGACAGGCCGGCCTTGCCGCGGCGCTCGCGGTGCTGCTGTGTTTCATCATCGCCATCTTCACGTTCGTCCAACGCATGCTCGTGAGCGACAAGGGGTACGACTGATGAACGCGAATCGAACTGATCGGCGAATCGGTGTTCGCCGCTACCCAGCGCCGGAAGGAGTGGACCGATGACTGTCGTCAGCGATGCCACCTCGGAGATCGACTACTGGCTCATTCAGCAGAAGAAGGAACGACGCAAGCGCCTTGCGCTGAAGGTGATCCTCTACGGGGTCCTGATCGCCGCGGCACTCACCTACATCTCGCCGTTCATTCTGTCGGCGATCAGCATGTTCAAGTCCGATCCGGACATCTCGAAGCACCCGACCAGCCTGAGCTTCAGCCGCGCCCTCGGGAGCCCAAGTCTTCAGGGGCTCAAAGGGCTGAACAAGGACAGTGTCGACTTCCCGCGATGGATGATCAACTCGGTGTTCGTCACTGTGGTTGTCGTGACAGGTCGAATCATCATCGCCTCACTCGCGGGGTACGCACTTTCCCGCATGAAGTTCCGCGGTCAGCGAGCAGTGTTCTTCCTCATCGTTCTCCTGATGGGCATTCCCGGTATCGTCCTGATCATCCCGCAGTTCATCATGATGAAGCAGCTCAACATCTTGAACACCTATTGGGGAATCATCGTTCCCCTGCTGTTCGATATCGCCGACATCTTGGTCATGAAACAGTTCATGGAACAGATCCCCCGGGAGATGGAGGAATCGGCGGCCATCGACGGCGCGTCCCGCTTCATGACGTTCCGAGTCGTGATCCTCCCGATGGCCGCGCCAGGTGTGCTCACGCTGCTGATCCTTCGAACCAATGGTGTCTGGAACGAGTTCGTGAAAGTACTCATCGCCACCCCTGCCGCGCCCCAGCTCCGCACGCTTCCCGTCGGTCTGGCTTCATTGCAGGGCGAGTTCGGCACGTCGGTTCCGTGGGCCACGATGCTCTCCGGAGCGATGCTGACCACCATTCCGATGGCAATCATGTTCTTCGTGTTCCAGAAGCATTTCCGTCAGGGTCTGTCCTCGGGCGCAGTCAAGGGCTGAGTTCCGCTCGGTCTATCAACTACAACTGGATGCGATGACAAACCCACCGATCGAGGTGCTCGCTCCCAGCGACACGACGACACTCGTTCGAGGAACCACGATTTCGCTGTCGTCGCGGCCCGGTGCGATCCGACCGGGTTGTCTCCTCGGGGTCTTCTACCGCGACGAGCGGCTGCTCAGTTCGGTCACCGTTCTGCTCGACGGTGTCGAGCCACCGATGCTCGCGTCGGATCGCATCGGCGCATCATCGGACCGCATCGCCTCTCTGGCCGCTCTCGATGAACACCGCAATGCCAAGGCGCTGCTCATCCGGCGGCGAACCGTCGTCGACGGAGCGGTGACCGAACATGTCGAGCTCCACTCCTTCGGACCGACGAAGACTGTCGAGCTCCTCGTTGTCCTCGAGTCCGATGGTGCGTCGATCCTTCGTCTCCGGTCGGGTCGGCCTCCCGGGCCCGCCCTGCCATGGGCGCTCGGCGGAGGGCTGCGAGCCACGAGTCACCGCGACGGTCAGCCGTTTGCGACGGTCGTCGTCGACAGCTCTGCCTCACTGGCCATCACCGGAACCTCCCTGGAGATCACGTGGAAGGCCGAGATCGAGACTGGCCGCGTATGGACGGCATCGTGGACAGTGCTCGCTGCGGCCAACGTTGAAGTATCGACTCCTTCGAGGGAAGCACCCCCCGCCGAGGGCCACGATTTCGAGGTCGACGCTTCGGATCGACGATGGCAGCCGGCGATCGAATCCTCGATCGCTGATCTCGACGCACTCACCACCTCTATCCCCGAACGTGGTCTTCGCTTCGTCAGCGCGGGCGCGCCCTGGTTCCTCGCACTCTTCGGACGTGACTCGCTCATCACCGGCTGGGAATCGCTTCCGCTCGGCACCGGGCTTGCGCTCGACATCCTCGACTCGGTGGCCTCTGTGCAAGGCACCGAGCACATCGAGCGAACACGTCAGGCGCCGGGCAAGATTCTCCATGAGTGGCGCGTCGGCACACCACAGGTGTTCGGCATGGAGAGCGGACAGATCTACTTCGGCTCGGTGGACGCGAGTCCACTCTTCGTGATGCTGCTCGCCGAGGCGTACCGGTGGGGCGCTCCGGTCGATCGCATTCGAGGTCTCCTTCCCGCTGCACGGGCAGCCGTGCGGTGGTGTCGCGAAGACGCCGTAACGGTTGCCGGGGTCAACCGTGGTCCGTTCGTCTGGTACACGCCGGACCCGAAGGGTCTCGGGAACCAGGGGTGGAAGGACTCCGGCGACTGCATGGTCCACGCCGACGGTTCGCTGGCCGTCGGATCGCTTGCGGTGGCGGAGGCGCAGGCCTATGTGTACGAGGCCCTCATCGGACTGGCGCGTCTCGAACGCGACCTCGGCGAAGGCGCCGTGGTCGCCGACGCGTTGGTGGCCGAGGCGCGGCTTCTCTCTACGGCGTTCGTCGAACACTTCTGGGTCGAGGACGATGGTCTCATCGCTCTCGCCCTCGACGAAGCGGGGGCACCGTTGTGCGTCGCCGCCTCGAACATGGGGCAGTGCCTCTGGTCAGGCATTGTTCCGGCAGTTCTTGCGTCGCGTGTCGCCGAGCGAACGATCGCCCCCGATCTTCGTACCCCCTGGGGTATCAGGACCCTCGGCGCGAACGAGAAGGCCTACAACCCGCTCGGGTACCACCTCGGCACCGTGTGGGCCCACGACACGGCAATCATCGCCGCAGGGTTGGCCCGCCACGGCCACGCCAGCGGATTTCGCGCGCTCAAGGACGGGCTCCTGACTGCTGCCGAGCAGTTCGACTGGCGACTCCCTGAGCTCTACGGCGGAATGGACACCACAGCGGACGGTTCACCCCTCCCCTACCCGGCAGCATGCTCGCCGCAGGCCTGGAGCGCCGGCGCGCCGCTGCTTCTGCTTCGGTCAGCGCTCGGTCTTGAACCAGACGTGCCGGCCGGAACCGTGCGCGTCTCGCCGATGCTCGGTCGGGGCGAAACCCTATGCGTGCGGGGTATCCGGCTCGGCGGGGAGTCGGGCGAGATCTCCTTCGGCGCCGACGGCGTGGTCACGCTGGCTGGCTACGCCGGGTTGATGCTGGTGAGATAGCGCATCGAGGCGAACGCGGAAACCCTCGGCCGCAGTCGTCGGCGGCACGCTCCGTCGCACCAGGTCGACGGTTACCAGATCGATTCGATCTCGTATTGGCTCACGAGCTCGTCGCCAGTCACCACAGTCAGCCCCTCATGAATGGCCTGCGCCACGAGAAGTCGATCGAACGGGTCGTTGTGTTTCGCCTCCAGTACTTCGACGGCACCGATGTGGGCCGCGGCAATCGGCAGCTGGAGCATGTGCGACCGCGGTACGTACGTCTCGAACCAATCGAGGGCAGAACGATCGAGCGAATCCAGTTTCCCGATTCGTCGTTTGATGGCCATCTCCCACAGCGACACGTGTGACGCGTAGACCTCCGCGCTGCTCGCCGTCAACGCGGCGCGCGCCGGCTGACTCAGTCGGTCAGGTGCGACAATCGCCCAAATGAGCGCATGGGTGTCGAGCAACAGCCTCATGCCGGGAACGCCGATCCCCCGAAGATCTCCCGCAACTCCTCGTCATCCCAGCGGTGTTCGTCGATCGTCGGCACGTGGCCACGGGTCGACGCCCCCAAACCGAGAACCACGACAGACGGCCGCGGCGGAACCAGAACCGCGACCACGCGTCCGTGCTTCGTGATCTCCACCTCTTCACCCGACTCGGTGAGCTGGGCGATCACGCTGGAAAGGCGGTCCTTGACTTCGTGAATGGGCATCTTTGCGGTCATGCCCTACAGTGTACCGAAATATAGCTTAAACGTCTGGCTATATTCTCTTTGGCCCTCGGGGGTGGCTGATGTGCCAGACCTCTGCACCCGCTCAGCGGACCGAACCGTCGGACGCGTAGTACCGGGTGCGTGCCCACAGCGCCACGTAGACGAGGCCGACGAGCACCGGGACTTCGATGAGCGGCCCCACCACCCCGGCCAGCGCCTGACCCGACGACACACCGAAGACGCCGATCGCGACGGCGATCGCGAGCTCGAAGTTGTTGCCGGCCGCGGTGAAGGCGATCGACGCATTTCGCTCGTACGGAATGTTGCGACGCACCCCGGCGTAGAACGCGCCGAACCACATGATGGCGAAGTAGACCAGCAGCGGGATGGCAATCCGGACGACGTCGAGCGGCTGGTTCGTGATGCGATCCCCCTGGAGCGCGAAGAGAATGACGATGGTGAACAACAGGCCGTAGAGCGCGACCGGTCCGATGCGAGGCAGGAATCGTTGCTCGTACCACTCGGTGCCCTTTGCCCGTTCCCCGAAGGTGCGAGTGAGGAACCCGGCGAGAAGCGGGATGCCGAGGAAGATCAGCACCGACTTGGCGATCTGCCACACGGTGACGTCGATGCCGTTCGAATCGAGGCCGAGCCAGCCCGGTAGCAGCTCGAGGTAGAAGTAACCGAGTAGTGAATACGCGGCGATCTGGAAGACCGAGTTGATCGCCACGAGCACCGCGGCCAGTTCGCGATCACCACAGGCCAGGTCGTTCCAGATCAGCACCATGGCGATGCACCGCGCCAGACCCACGATGATGAGCCCGGTGCGGTACTCGGGCAGGTCGGGCAGGAAGATCCACGCGAGCGTGAACATCAGCGCCGGACCGATGACCCAGTTGAGAACCAGCGACATCACCAGTGATCCGCGATCGGCCAACACGGTTCCCATGGAGCGGTAGCGGACCTTGGCCAGCACCGGATACATCATCGCCAGCAGACCAACGGCGATGGGCAACGACACCGTGTCGATCTTCACCCGCTCGAGCGAGTCGTTGAGATCCGGGAAGACCCGGCCCAGGACGATGCCCGTCAGCATCGCCGCGCCGATCCACAACGGCAGGAACCGGTCAAGGCGCGAGAGGCCATCGGACACCGACCGCCCATGCGGAACAACGGTCGCGTTGTGTGCCTCGCTCAACTCGGAGCCCCCGGAATTCATAGATCGACGATCGTCGAACATTGATGAACCTACTGCCTTCTTTGTCCCCGAACGATCGGTTGAGCCCCGACGAAACAGCTGTAGCCAGGCCGACGAAACGGCCATCAGAACGTGATCGCGACGGGGCCGAAGTGGATCTCATCCTTGAAGCCCCCGATGGCGGCATCGTCGGAATCGAGGTGAAAGCAACATCCTCACCCACGCGAAAGGACCTGAAGGGCCTGCAATTCCTCGCCGGTCGACTGGGAGACAGATTTCGATTCGGCGTGCTGTTCTGCCTTGCCCCTGAAGCGCTCAAGATCGGGGAACGACTTGCCGTGTTGCCGGTGGATCGAATCTGGAAGGCCGCTACAGGCTAAGGACGACAGCAGCTCGAAACGTCTCGAGATCGCGCGCCGCACGTGACGGCTCGATGCCAACGAGGGAAAGGAGCGCATCTCGCAGACGTTCATACGCGAGCAGAGCATCAGCAGGCACCACCGATGTTCCCGCAACGGGTTTTCGACGATGACGGCTTCGAGCTCGGCAATTGCTCGGTCACGGTCACCCTGCTCGAGGACAACCGCACACGCAGACTCCCGGTCGTTCCTCACGGGACTCCGCGAGGCGCGCTCGTTCAGCCTGCGCCGGGGTGGCTACTCACAGAGCGCGAAGATCGCGGCCCCGTAGGACGGCATCGTGAGCCGGAGCGCGGCCTGGCCCTCCTCCGGTTCTTCGACTGGCGCCCCGGAGATCAGATCGGAGCCACTGGAGTGGTAGCCACGCCAGTCCGACGCGAACAGGCACTTCCAGTCACCAGGTCCCGGCAGCGGCACCGTCACGTCGCGGTCACCGTTGTGGAAGTTCACGACGACGACCGCTGCGGCATGCTCCCCGCCGAGGCCCCAGCGCCAGAACGTCACCACTTCCGGGGCGTCCGCCGGGCGGTGCACCGAGATACGGTCGCCGGAGAGGCCATGGGCGCGCGGGTCGGCACCCGTCCGCAGGTGAATGAGATCTCGCCACATGGCCACCACTCCGGGCCGAGCGTTTCGACGATCCCATCGCAATTCGCGCGCATCGTCGAACCAGTCCTCCTCCGCCCATTCCTGTCCTTGGAAAAGCATGGGGACGCCGACGGCCGTCATCATCAGCACGGCTCCGAGGGCGGATCGTCGAAAAGCCCACACCGACGCCGGGTTGCCGGAGTCGATTTCGGCCGGAACACGCGTACGGCCGTTGGCGACCTCGTCGTGACTCTCGGTGTAAAGGACCCGTTCGGGGCCTTCCACGGTCCCCTCTACCGCGGCGATGACGGAGTCGATGTCTCGGCTGAAGTCATCGACGGCTTCCAGCGCAGCGCGGATGGTGTGCACGAACTGTGAAGACCACTGCAGGTGAAACCCGAGTCCGTGAGAACTTTCTCCGGCGGTGATTCTTCGGTCCTGCTGAAGGTCCTCCGCGATGAGCACGGCGTGCGGATGCTCCTTGCGCATGAACACGGTGAGCTCCTCCAAGAGTGAGAAGCCATCTTCGAGATCGCCGTACGGCCCCGGCTCGCCGTGAGCGTTGCGAATGTTGATGGTGGAGTCGAGGCGGAGACCGTCGAGGTGGTACTCGGCGATCCACATTGCCGCGTTGTCGAAGATGAACGAACGAACTTCGGGTCGCCCGTAGTCGGGTCGAGTGTCACCCCACGGGGTCTTTCCCCGCCAATCGTTGTAGAAGTAGATGCCACCGCCGTCGTTCTCCGACCAGCCGTCGAATCGCCAGAGATCCAGGTCGCTCGGACCGAAGTGGTTGTAGACCACATCGAGGAGCACGGCGACCCCACGAGAGTGCGCTGCGTCGACGAGACGGCGAAGGGCATCAGGACCGCCCAAGCTCGACTCCACGGCATACGGCAGCGCAGGGTTGTACCCCCACGACTGATCCCCGGCGAACTCCGCCACCGGCATGAGTTCGATGACATTCACGCCGATGTCGCAGAGTTCGTCGAGCTTCGCGACGACGCCGTCGAGGCTGCCGGCGAACGTTCCCGGGTGGAGTTCGTAGATCACCCAGTTGGCCAACGGGGGCGCGACGAAATCGTGGTCGGTCCACGCGAAGTCAGGGTCCGACACTACCGACCGGCCGATCGATGAGGTCGCACAACGTCCACGCGGGTCGAGTCGGTCGAACGTTTCGCCGGCGCGCTCGATCCGGAACAGGTACTCCGCGCCGGGGGCGACGTCGGCCTCGACCTTCCAGTGTCCGGCGTCGACCGTCATTGCGACACGCCTCTCCGGATCGAACGTGAGCAGGCTCACGGTTTCCGCCATGGGAGCCCATACAGAGAATTCCACGACCTCACGGTGCCCGCAATCGAGAAGGACCAAACATGTGGGCTTGTGGCCGGATCCGTGGGGTCGCGGCCGAGCGTCTTCGGCGTAACGCGCATGACCGACCCCTCCCATGCCACGACGAAGTTGCGTCGGCAACCATTGCAACGTCACACAGAAGACAGCCCGTTTACGACCCGTGCCACCGGGATACAGGACCGAGATGAGAACGATCGACCTCGGAACCTCGTTCACCGTCGTCGCTACTGCTCCGACGGCGACGTTTCTCCGCGTTCGGCCGAGCGACGCCGACGTCATGGA
>JANPDB010000828.1:0-4242 GCA_031431255.1 Acidimicrobiia bacterium
GGGTGTCCCACTGGCGATGGTGGCAAGCCGCGTGATGGTCGGCGCAACGCTGGCCGAGCTCCGGGTCGAAGGGCTCCTCCGGGAACCGAAGACCGGTGGGCACGTGAGCGTGAAGGAAGCGGTCCTTCCCTTCAGCCGCTTTCCCGAGGTCGACCCGGTGCTCGGTCCGGAGATGCGCTCGACCGGCGAGGTCATGGGCATCGACCGCACCTTCGGTGTCGCGTATGCCAAGAGCCAACTCGCCTCCTCGAATCGCCTTCCGTCGGAAGGCACGGTGTACCTCTCGGTGAATGACCGCGACAAGGCCGCCACCGTCGGCGTGGCTCGTTCCTTTGCCAACGCAGGCCTGCGTCTTGTGGCAACCTCCGGCACGGCTGTTCACCTTTCGGAACGGGGGATCCCCATCGATCTGGTCGTGCGCAAGATCAGCGATCCGGGCGACGGGCCGACTGCCCTCGACCTCCTTCGCAACGGCGCCATCAACCTCGTGATCAACACGCCGCGCGGCACGAGCGACTATTCCGATGGTGCCGACATCCGCCGTGCCTGCACGGTGAACAAGGTGCCGATGCACACGACCCTCGCCGCTGCTGTCGCAGCCGCGAGCGGCATCGCCGAGTGGAAGAACACGCCCTTCTCTGTGCGCAGTTTGCAGGAATGGTTGGCCTAGGTGAGGGGCACGGACGTGGGCGCACCGGTGAGCACCGTGCGCAGTTTGCAGGAATGGTTGGCCTAGGTGAGGGGCACGGACGTGGGCGCACCCACCATGCGGGTGCTACGGGAATGGTTGGCCTAGGCATGCGAGTTCGTCGGTGGCGCAGCGGTGCTTCGCCCACGTCCGTCGATCTCTCGACGACGGTCGGGTCGGTGTCGCTGCCGAACCCGATCCTCACCGCCGCGGGCACGGCCGGTTTCGCCACCGAGCTCTCCGGTTGGGTCCACCTGTCGTCGCTGGGAGCGGTGGTCGTGAAGTCGCTGTCGCCCGAGGCGTGGGCCGGCAATCTCGCGCCGCGGGTACACGGCACCGACGCCGGGATGATCAACGCCGTCGGTCTGCAGAACCCGGGCGTCGCATCCTGGGTCGCTGAGGACTATCCGCGTCTCGCGGCGACCGGCGCTCGCGTGGTGGCGTCGATCTGGGGTTTCCGCGTCGATGACTACGCAACTGCCGCGTCGGCTCTGCGCGCAGTATCTGGCCTCACCGCGGTCGAAGTGAACGTGAGCTGTCCGAACCTCGAAGATCGCCGCCACATGTTCGGGCACTCGTGTGAAGGCACGACTGCAGTGGTGAGTGCGGTTCGCAAGGCGCTTCCGACGACGCCGATCTGGATCAAGCTGAGCCCGAACGTCACGTCGATCGTCGACATCGCCGGCGCCGCAATCGATGCCGGCGCCGATGCTTTGGTGCTCATCAACACGGTGATGGGCCTGGTGATCGACACTGAGACCCGACGCCCTGCGCTCGGGAACGGAGGAGGGGGCCTGTCCGGTCCGGCAATTCGCCCGGTGGCGGTGCGGGCTATCTACGACGTGCGGGCGGCCTATCCCGATGTTCCGATCGTCGGAGTCGGTGGCGTCGCCAACGGCGAACACGCTGTGGAGTTGCTGTTGGCCGGAGCCAACGCCGTTGAGATCGGCACTGCCACGTTCTACGACCCTGCGGCGCCGGCGCGAGTGCTACGGGAACTTATCGACTGGTGCGTCTCGCACCGTGTGTCCCGAGTCGCTGACCTCATCGGCGCCGCGCACCGCACGTAGCGGCGAAGCACCCGACCCGCGCAGTGTTCCTCCCTGGAGCACTGGAAGGGCATCGCTACGCTAGAGGTGTGAGTGATGACGTGGCGGGGAGTCAGACAATCGGGGTGCCGTGGGGTCCGACCGAGGTCGCGAGATGGCGGGCCGAGCGAGTGGTGAAGCGGAGTTACTCGACAGAAGTGCTGCCGCTCATCGACGCCCTCCGAGCGGACATCGACGTGGTCTCCTACGGTGAACTTCGCTACGACACCGATCGGTACGAGCTCTTTGCCTTGAAGAGTCGTCGCTGGGATGCCTCCCGGCCGACCGTGCTCATCTCCGGTGGTGTTCACGGCTACGAGACCAGCGGGGTGTTCGGCGCGTTGCAGTTCGCCCGTGATCATCTCGTTTCGTACTCTGCGCAGATCAACGTGGTGGTGGCACCTTGCGTGAGTCCGTGGGCCTATGAACGTATCCATCGATGGAATCCGGACGCGCTTGATCCGAATCGTTCGTTCACCGACGGCACCTCGGTGCACGAGGCCGCGGTGCTCATGCGGTTCGTCGCCCCATTCGCCGACTCCGTCCTGGTGCACATCGATCTTCACGAGACGACCGACAGCGATGAGACCGAGTTCCGTCCGGCCCTCGCCGCTCGAGATGGCATCGACTACGAGCCGGGCGAGATTCCCGACGGGTTCTACCTCTGCGCCGATGAACGAAATCCCGAACTTGACTTTCAGGAAGCGATGCTCGGCGCGGTCGCGGGAGTGACCCACGTTGCGCCGGCCGATGCGAACGGCGAGATCATCGGTTCTCCCGAAGTGCGGCCGGGCGTCATCGTGTACGACTACGACAAGCTCGGATTGTGCGCGGGGATGACCGGTGCCCGCTTCACGACCACGACCGAGGTGTATCCGGACAGCCCCAACACCACGCCGGCAGCCTGCAATGACGCGCAGGTTGCTGCGGTCTGTGCCGGGATCGACTTTGCGATCGACGCAACCGATCGCTGAGACGGTCACGGTCCCCGAGCATGTCGTTCTTCGCCGGCCAAGGTCCGCCGCTGGGGACGGAACAGCGAATCCCGAGGGAACGCGCAAGACTTGGGCGATGCGAGTCTCCGTCCTCAAGAACCACTTCGAAGGGCTCTCGGGGGCGATGGCCGACATCACCCGAGACGGCTTCTGGCCGACAACGTTCATCTCGAAGCCGTCGCCTCCGCCGGCGGTCCATTGGCACGACTGCGACGTGCACGGCTACGTCATGGAAGGCACGACCTGGATCCTCGACGGCGAGACAGGCGAACGACTCACCATCGAGCCGGGCGACAAGCTGGTGATCCCCGCGGGCGCGCTCCACATCGAAGGCGAGGGGGAAGAAACCGTCGTGTACATCGTCGCCGTGCCGACACCCCGTCCGTTCGCCGAGGTGTTTCAACTCCGCGCACCCGATGATCTCGCCCGGCCCAAGGGTTGAGGAGTCAATCAACCAACGCCGGACTGATCTCCAAGACTGGAGAATTGCAGACGCCTAAGTGTCGCGGTGGTGGCCCGTTGGCGACGGCATGCCCGGTAGAGGTCTACTGACCGTGGTCCCGGACGCCTGACGTCGATCGGCGGGCGCGGCCCACGATCATCGGGAGGTCGAGGAACGTGGCGATGCCCGGTGAAGCGGCGACCACGGACGGGATGGCGTTCAGCGCATGGGCCGCGGTGGAGCCGAGTACGTCGCGGTTCCAGCTATGTGGGAGTGAGACCTGCATGCGCGGGGAGCCGTCGATGCGGATCGACCAATCGCCGACCGGCCATGCCGGTGCGGCGTCGGCGTGCATGCGCCACACTGTCTCCTGCTCGACCAGCGGGGAGCCGTCGACGATCGCCGCCCAGCGCCAACGTTGGCCCGCCACCGTGCCCGCCGCGACGGTGCCGGCGGCCGTGTTCAAGTCCACCTCGGCCAGCCAGGTCTCCATGTCTGACGTCACCCGGTCGATCCGATTGCCGGCACCCAGACCGACCGCCACCATCGTGACGGCCTCCGTGAAGAGGCCGTCGAGCCAATGCCGATGCCTGATCGCGCCGGCCGCGAAGTCCTCAGGGGTTCGGCCGAAGTTCATCATTTCGAACATGATCTCGGGCGAGGGGTAGTGCTGGAAGTTGCTGATCTCCTGCACCGTGATGCAGTCGACGCGCGTCGAGAGGCCCGCCATGGTCAGCGGCAGCACGTCGCCGAACCAGCCGGGATTCGCGCCGGTACCGTGGAACGTCGAGTTCCCTGCGGCGCAGGCCGCCTCCAACCGGGCTACCAGGGCCGGTCCATGAACGGCCGGATACATGTAGCCGACAGTGGTGATGACGTTCTTTCCCGAAGCGAGCAGACGACAGAAGTCGTCGACGTCGCGGCCCGGATCGTCGCCGTAGACCAGCGACGGAAGCGGGGTGTGGATGACAACGTCAGCTTCGAGGGCAACGATGTCGTCGACGGCCGCCGTGGCCCGCACCTGGGTCG
>JANPDB010000829.1:0-7273 GCA_031431255.1 Acidimicrobiia bacterium
GTTTTCGACCAGAGCGTCGAATGGCTCAACCCGGGTGAGTCCGTGGTCGTTGCTCCGGGAGGGGACATCGTCGCCGGTCCCCTCCACGAGAAGCACGGCATCCTCTTCGCCGACATCGATGTCGGTCGAGCAGCGGCAGACCACCGCGTTCTCGATGTCGCCGGCCATTACAACCGCCCCGACATCTTCTCCCTGACGGTCGATCGCACCACTCGTTCGCCGATCGAGTTTCGCTAGGCCCCGGCTCCATCGAGCACCCAGTCGCTCCAGGAGCGACGCCGTCACCAACTGTTGCTTCTCCCCGTATGGGAGAGACGACGGCGGAGCATAGGTAGAGTCCGGGTTGCTCATGGGTGCCTCGGATAATCACGCGTGCTGTTCGCCGGACCGCCTGACCGCCGGACCCGCGTCGTCGCGCTCCGAGCCAGAGAACGGACCGGCCGACACGTTCGAGAAGCGCCACCCAGCGCCGCTGACGCGACTCATCGCCCTGCCGGGCGGAACGTTCTCGATGGGCGAGGGCCGAACGCTCGGCTATCTCGAAGACGGAGAGATCGCCCGGCCGGTCACGGTGGCACCATTCGAGCTCAGCGCCACCGCCGTGACCAACGACGAGTTCGCGGCGTTCATCAAGGCCACCGGATGGGTGACCTCGGCGGAGCGATTCGATTGGTCCTTCGTGTTCGGCGGACTGCTCCCGGACGACTTCCCGGATACGAGGGGAGCGGCTGCGGCACCCTGGTGGCGACAGGTGTTCGGCGCGTCTTGGCGCTGTCCGGAAGGCCCCCACAGTGATCTCACCGGGCGCGGCGATCACCCGGTGGTCCATATCTCCTGGGACGACGCGGTGGCCTATGCATCCTGGACCGGCGAGCGGCTGCCGACGGAAGCGGAGTGGGAATATGCAGCGCGGGCCGGCACGTCGACGCAGTGGCCGTGGGGCGACGACCTCGAGCCGGGTGGTGTCCACCGGATGAACGTCTTCCAGGGCACGTTCCCCTCGTCGAACACCGGCGCAGACGGATTCGCATCGACCTGCCCGGTCACGGCCTTCGATCCCAACCCGTGGGGCCTCATCAACATGCTCGGCAACGTGTGGGAGTGGACGGCCGATGTCTTCACCACCGACGTGCTCGGGGCGAAGCCGGCCGACGACGCCGCAGGAACCGACATCGCTCGCACGATGAAGGGTGGGTCGTACCTCTGCCACGAGTCGTACTGCCGTCGCTACCGGGCCAGCGCCCGCATGGGGTCCACGGCCGACAGCAGTTCCGGCAACGTCGGGTTCCGCGTCGCCCGCTGACCGGCCATCCGCGGGGCCGGCTACTGCGTGGCGATGGCCGCGGCGAGTTGCACCGCGAGTTCCTCATCGCGACGCATCGCCGGCACCGTCGCAATGTTCACGCGCTCGATCGTGCCGGTGAACTCGTAGGGCCGGGCATAGGCGTCGCTCACCCCCGAGAGGTTGCGACCGATGTCGATGCCGACCGGTGAGATCATCGCCGGGACGAACGGAATGACGCCGGTCCCGACGACGTCATCGCCGAGGAGCAACTCGGTCTGGGCGGGGCCGCCCCGCACCCGGCGTTGCCGGACCGAAACGGAGGACGTTCCGACCGGCACCGGTTCCGACGACCGTGTGACCGTGTGAGCGGTGAACGCGTTGTGGTCGTACACCAGGTGACCATCGGCATCGAGGTAGACCACGAGCCCGTTGTTGACCGTCCCGTACGACAGCAGCGCGCCGACCTGGCCGGCCGACGAGCGGACAAGGTCGAACGTCGCCGTCCATGATCGAGTGCCGAGGGCCGGAGCACCATCGGGCGGGATGCGGTCGATCGGCGGATAGTACGTGAACGTATGACGCGCGGCCGGGGTCCCTGGAGTGGAGTGACCGCCGAACAGGTTGCCGCGATCATCTTCGATGGGGAGCACCCCATAGCGTCCGGCCTCGGTCCAGAACAGGTCGACGAGACGACGCAGCCGCTGTGGTTCGACATCGGCGAGGTCGTTGCACTCGGAGAAGTCTGCGTCGAGGTGATAGAGCTCCCAGACGTCATCGTCGATCGTCGTTCCGGGACGATGGAACGACACCGCTTTCCATCCTTCGGCCCAGATCGCCCGATGACCGCGCATCTCGAAGTACTGCGAAGGCTTCATCGTCAGCACCGCCAATTCGTCGGCGGCTTCCGGCGAGAACGAGTAGACGAGGCTGGTGCCCTCGACCGGCTTCTGGGCGACGCCCTTCAACGATGTCGGCGCCGTCAGACCGAGGAGCTCGTAGATCGTCGGCGCAATGTCGATCACATGATGGAACTGGCGACGGATGCCACCAACCGACTGTGCCGGAATGCCGTTCGGCCAGCGAACAATGAGGGGGTCGCGCACGCCGCCTCCGTGGGTGTCCTGCTTGTAGCGCTTCGATGGTGTGTTGCCGACCTGGGCCCAGCCGATTGGGTAGTTGTTGTTCGACCGGCGGGTCCCGATCTGATCGAGACGGGCGATGCCCTGCTCGACGGTGGGCTTCAAACCGTTGAAGTATTGGAACGTGTCGCAGATGCCCGTCGTGTCGCCCTCCTGCGACGCGCCGTTGTCGCTCATCGCGAACACGATGGTGTTGTCGGCGATGCCCAGGCGGTCGAGCTCGGCCAGGAGCCGGCCGATCTGCGCGTCGGTGTGCTCGAGCATCGCCGCGAACGCCTCTTGTAGGCGGCATGCAAGACGTTGCGCGTCCGAGCTCAGATCGCTCCACGCTTCGACGCCGGTGTTTCGAGGCGCAAGCTGAGTGCCGGGCGGGATGATGCCGGCCGCGAGCTGACGTTCGAAGACCCGCTGGCGGATGACATCCCAGCCTTCGTCGAAGCGACCGCGTTGGCGCGCGAGATAGTCGTCCGGAGCCTGATGGGGTGCGTGCATCGCGCCGGGAGCGAGATAGAGGAAGAACGGGCGCTCCGGGACGAGTGAATGCTGGTTGCGGACCATCTGCATGGCGCGGTCGACGAGGTCCTCGGTGAGGTGATATCCGTCCTCCGGCGTGGCCGGGGGATCGATCAGCGCATTGTCCTGATAGAGCTCCGGATGGAACTGGTCCATCTCGCCCTGATGAAAGCCGTAGTAGCGATCGAAGCCGCGTCCGAGCGGCCAGTCACCGAATGGCCCGGCCGCAGACGCTTCGCGCATCGGGGCGAGGTGCCACTTGCCGACGGCGAACGTCGAATAGCCGACGGGGTTGAGGACCTCGGCGATGGTCGCCGCGGCGGCCGTGATGCGCCCTCGCATGTTGTCGAAGCCATCATCGAAGTTCGAAAGAGCACGCATGCCGACGGAATGGTGGTTACGTCCGGTCAGGAGACAGGCGCGTGTCGGCGAACACAGTGCCGTCGTGTGGAAGTTCGTATAGCGGAGTCCCTGCGCGGCGAGGCGATCGAAGTTCGGTGTGTCGATCACCGACCCGAAGCACGAGAGATGGGAGAACCCGAGGTCGTCGAGGAGGATGACCACGACGTTCGGCGAGCCGGGCGGTGGCAGCACCGGGTCGGGCCACGCAGGCGTCGACTCCCGGCGGGTGCGGGCCACAACCGGTGCGGCGGCCGGCGTTGCCGGTCGGCTGTCGGTTGAAGGTGCGGGCATCGGGGCTCCGTTGTTCACGTGAGGGCGTTCATTGACGGGCAAGGTCGGACGCGAGGCGGGCTTCGGGGTCGAGGTCGGCCTCGGGGGCGAGTTCGATCACGACGCGATCGAGATAGGCGTCGAACGGGAACGGCGCCGTGTAGGGACCGGTTGCGACGAGTCGATCGCAGCCGACGTCGATGCCCTCGAACGAAACGCGACCTCGAAGCGTTTTCGGATAGGTCAACCGTGCAACTTCGACACCGTCGACGAGAAGGACGCCGGTGCCCGGACCGCCGCGACTGGTGTGCTCAAAGCGATACGTGAGTTGATGGTCACCGACAGGGACGGGTGAAGGTGTTCGCACTTCGAAATGCTCCCCGAGGCAGTTGTAGTCGTGGATCAGATACCCGTCTCGCATGAACAACGAGAGTCCGGAGTTGGCATCTCCGGCGGCGAACAGCACGCCATTTGCGACTTCCTCTCCGAGGGTGACGTACGCGGTGACGGTGCTCGATCGACCGACGAGTTCCGGCCCGGCGTCGGTGGGAATGTGGGCCGATCCGGGCCAAAGTTCGAAGCGCAGTCGGTCGGCGGTGTGGATGTTGTGCGCTCCGACGAACCGACTGGCCCGTCCGTCGAGCGGCAGGACGTGGTGCGTCCCGGCCTCGGCCCACCACAGTTCGATCATCGATCGCAACAGGTCGGGTTCGTCGTTCGCGAGGTCGTGCATCTCGTTGGGGTCGACGTCGAGGTGATAGAGCTCCCATTGATCTTCCTCGAATCGCGTCCCCGGTCGGTGGAACGCAACGGCCTTCCACCCGTCGTGCCAGATGCCACGATGACCGAGCATCTCGAAGTACTGCGTGCGCTTACGGGTGGGTTCGTCGGGAAGACCGGCGAACGTGTAGGCAAGACTCGTTCCTTCGATCGGCTGCTGCTCGACGCCCCGCACGACGTCCGGAGCTTCGATACCGATCATCTCGAGGATCGTCGGGGCGAGATCGCTCACGTGGTGGAACTGCGGCCGCACGCCGCCGCGCATCGGCGCGTCGATCCCCGAAGGCCAGTGCACTACCAGCGGGTCGCGGACCCCGCCGCCGTGGGTGTTCTGCTTGTAGCGTTTGAACGGCGTGTTGCCGGCCATGGCCCAGCCCCACGGATAGTTGTTGTTGAGATGCTCCTGGCCGATCTCGTCGAGATGCGGGAGCGACGACTCGAGGTCATCGCGAACCTGGTTGAAGTACTTCGAGGCGTTGACCGTCCCAAGGGGCGAGCCCTCCTGGCTTGCGCCGTTGTCCGCCAGGACCATGAGCAGGGTGTTGTCGGCCAGATTGCGGTGTTGCAGAAACGCCATGAGTCGGCCGATCTCGCGGTCGGTGTGTTCGAGCATCCCTGCGTACGCCGCCTGCAGACGCACGGCGAAACGACGCGCATCGTCACCGAGTTCGGTCCACGCCTTGACCCCGGAGTTGCGCGGCGGCAATTCGGTCGACGTTGGCACAAGACCCATCGCTTTCTGCCGTTCGAGACGTTCGTCGCGGGTCGAGTCCCAGCCCTTTTCGAAGACGGGCACGTACTTGTCGATGAACTCACGGTGCACATGATGCGGCGCATGACACGCCCCAAACGCCAGGTAGAGGAAGAACGGCTTGCCGTGCGCCGCGCTCTGCTGGTCGGTGATGAATCGGATCGACTGGTCGACGAGGTCTTCGGTCAGGTGGTACCCGGCGCGATCAGGTACCTCGATGTGGTGGTTGTCCTCCGTGAGCTCCGGTTTCCATTGATTGGTCTCACCTTCGAGGAAGCCGTAGTAGCGGTCGAAGCCGCGCTGCAGAGGCCACTCGTCAAACGGGCCGGCCATCGAGATCTCGCTCACCGGAGCGAGATGCCACTTCCCCACGGCGAAGGTGTTGTACCCGTGCGGGTGGAGCATCTCACCAAGCGTCGCCGCGCTGTGGGCAACACGGCCGCGGTGCCCCGGGTACCCGAGGTCCCAGTTGGCAAGTCCACCCATCCCGACCGAGTGGTGGTTACGACCGGTGAGCAGACACGCACGGGTGGGTGAGCAGAGCGCCGTGGTGTGGAAATTCGAATACCGCAAACCGCCCGCTGCCAGCGCGTCGATGTTCGGCGTGGCGACCTCCGAGCCGTAGCAACCGAAGTCGGAGAATCCGACATCGTCGAAGAGGATCACCACCACATTTGGCGCGTCTTCGGGAGGTCGCGGCGGCTCAGGCCAGTGCGGTGTCGAGTCTCGCTCGTCCCGGCCGATGGTGCCGCCGAACTGGCGGGCAAACGTGTTGGTCATCGGTGAACCCCCAGGATCGGCGTACAACGCGTCGGCGAACGACGGAGCCCGACCATGCCAGCTTTTCGGCTCGCCTGCCACCCGGCGCCCGTTTGCTCACGACGTCGGTAGGGTTTGGCTCATGCGACGGAGCCCGCCAACACGACGACGTCATCTCGCGGCCGCCGTCGGGCTCGGCATCCTCGCGCTGGTCGGTTGCACCGCTTCGTCCGACAAGACCACGGACGCATCGCTCGACGTCTCCGAACCCACCGTCGTCGTCGACGGCCTGAACGGACCCACGCAGTTCACTGACGGGCCGGGCACCTGGCTGCTCATCGCGCAACTGGCGGGAGACGAAGACGCCAAGACCGGGCAGGTCCTCGCCGTCGACCCCGTGACCGACAAGCGCGTCGTTCTCTACGAAAACCTCGACAAACCAACGGGAGTCGCGTGGCTCAACGGATTCGTGTGGATCATGGAACGACGGCGTCTCGTGCGCGGCGAGTGGCGCGGGGCCGGCACCACGCCGAGTCCGCTGTCCGTGATGGCCGACGATCTGCCCTTCAACGGACGCAGCGAGGGAACCCTCACCGTCACCCCCGACAACCGCATCCTCTACGAGACGACCGGCTCCATCTCGAACGGCGAAGTCGTCGACGGGAGTGGGATTCTCTGGGTCTTCGACCCGCTCACGAAGACTTCGTCGAAGGTCGCCGCCGGCCTGAAGAACGCGTATGCGCAGGTGTTCCTTCCCGACGGACGACTCCTGACGACGGAGATCGGCGACAACATCGATGCGGCACCTGTCGAAGAGGTGAACGCGCTGCCGTACTCCGGGCCGTCGGAATCATCCGTCGACGCCGGATGGCCGACGTGCCCGGGCGAGAAGGACTGCGACGGTGTGGTCTCCCCGATTGCCACCTTCGACCGCAATACCACCCCGACCGGGATCGCCATCGACCGAACTTCCGCCTACGTCGCCTTGCTGGTGACCGGCGAGATCCATCGGCTCCCCCTGACGGAGGCCGGAACCGGTCGGGTGAGGACCACCGTGATCGCCTCAGGGTTCGAGGGTCCGCACACGATCCTGCATCGCCCCGATGGCGTGCTGTGGATCAGCGAGCACTTCGCCGATCGCATCGTCGCGCTTACCCTCGACCAGCCGTAAGCGACGCGACCGTGGCTTCTCTCGGCAGCGCCGGAGCCGGTCGGTCCGGCATCACCCTCGGCACAGCTGCCGGGGCATGGGGCAGCGTGGCGCTGCAGACCTTCGGCGGACCGGCCGGGCAGATCGCCGTGATGCACCGAGAGATCGTCGAAGAGCGGCGTTGGGTCGGCGAGGAGCGATTCCTCCACGCCCTCTCCTACTGC
>JANPDB010000830.1:0-5702 GCA_031431255.1 Acidimicrobiia bacterium
GAGGCGAACTGCGCGTGCAGCCGACGCCCGGCGGTGTTGGCGGGCGACATCCCGATGTCATGGAGGTAGGTCAGCAGCACGGCGCACCCGCGCACGAACCGCAACCGGTCCGGCGTTCTGCGCTCCATGAGCACGCCGTTCGCAATGCCGGCGAGGGAACACGCACGCGCTGCGACGTCTCGAACGTGCACGATGCCGTGGTCGCTGTAGAGAGCCAGGTGCGCGCCCGGGTCGCCGGTGAACGCCGTGTCCGACAGCAGAGCCTCCAGGGTGGCGACCTCCTGGATGGGGCGCCAGTAGCGCTCCTCCAGTTCGCGCAGCAGAGCCGCAGGGACGAGATCCTCGGGCACCGGATGCTTGCGAAGCGGCCCTTCGAATTCTCCGTCCTTACCGGTTGCTCGACCTGCGCGGAGAGAAACCGCCGACGAAGGGAGAGCCACGCTGTGGATGGTACCGGCTTCGCCCTCTCGGATCTCACTGCCTTCGTGAGGTTCGACCGTGGAGGGCGACGGGTTCGGTTTGACGACCGTCGTCGCGGGACCAACGCCGGTCTGGCCGACGTGGTCCCTCCGCCTCTTGTTGAGCGGGTTGATTCAGACGCGCTTTGCCAAGTAGATGATCAGCAAAATGACGAGGACAGTGACGAGAAATCCGCCTCCGATGTACATAGTGACTCCTTTCTGAAAGTCGTGGGCCGGTTGATTCAGCTGACCGGGCGGTTGCTGCGACGCAGCGACTCGCTTTGGAATCCGCCCCAGCTGTTCCAGAAGGCCAAGCTCAGTAGTACCCCGAGGATGCCTACGACAAACAAGATGAGGCCGACGGTCTGGAGATTCACACCGGCGATCGTGACGGTGACCGCCCAACGAAGGATGGCGCCGGCGGCGATGAGCAGGATGCTGAGCGAGATTCCCATGATGTGTCCTCTCCAACGATGTGCAACTGCTGTTGCAACGATGCTGCAGGTTGACGGTACGTTCACACATGCGCTGCCGATACGGGCGGAAGACCCGACCGACCCGGCCGAAGGGCATCCATCGGAGTGGCCCCTCGTAGGCGGTCGGTGACCTCACCGGCAACAAGGATCTGAAAGCGAAGGGCAAGGCCGATGAGGCTGCTGGCAAGGTCAAGGAGTTTCTGATGCCAAGGACAAGGTCGACGATGTGGTCGACAAGGTGAAGGACACGTTGACCAAGAACAGACACCACTGACCGCATCAACCCGCAAGTCGAATGCGGTCCTGACGGCGGCCATCAGTCGCTGGCCAGAGCCGCTTTCGCTCGGAGTTGCGTGACCTTGTCGGCTCCCCGTCCCGGAAGCGCGGGGAGGCGCTGGGTCAACAGCCAGGTGATGGCCACGAATGCCGCCGAGCCCCATAGCGCCGCATTGAGCCCGCCCCACAGGTACAGCAGGCCGGAGAGGAGCGTACCGACGAGACGGCCGGCGGCGTTGGCGGAGTAGTAGAAGCCGACGTCGAGGGAGATGGCGTCGTCGTCGGAGTAGGCGAGAATCAGATACGAGTGGAGGGAAGAGTTCAGCGCGAACACGACGCCGAACACCACGAGACCGCCGACCACGGCGACGGTTGTCCCGGCATCGAAGGCAACCGCAAGAGCGATCAGGCCGGACACGCACGCAAGCGCGAGAGACCATTGCTGCGCGGCACGAATCTCGTCGATACTCCTGCCGGACCGGCGCAGGAGCTTGGGCGCCATCGACTGCACGATGCCGTAGAAGATCACCCACATTGCGAGGAACGCGCCGATCGCGTAGTACGACCAACCGAGGCGTTCGTCGAGGAAAACCGGAAGCGCGACGACGAACCAGATGTCACGCGACCCGAAGAGGAAGAACCTCGCCGCCGACAAGCGGTTGATCGCCACGGACTTCGACAGGATGGAGCGCAGCGGCGCCTTCTTCTTCGACTTGCCGATCTCTTCGTCGAGCAGGACAACGAGGGCGAGCGTAACGACACCAAGCATGGCGGCCATCGACCACAGCGCGGTCCGGTAGCCGAGCCACGACAACAGCGCGGCGCCGAGGAAGAAGCCCACACCCTTCAGTGCGTTCTTCGAACCGGTGAGGATCGCGACGAGACGGAAAAGGGCTCCTTCACCGTTGCCGGCGAGCGCCTTCACCGCGCTCTTCGAGCTCATCTTGGTCAGGTCCTTCGCCACCCCGGACATCGCCTGGGCGGACATCACGAATGCGACGGATATCCATTCCTTCCAACTCTTGTGGTGGAAGCTAAGTGCGCTGAGCGCCACGATCTGCATGCCAAGCCCGATCACGAGCGTGCGATTGAGGCCGGTGCGTGAGCCGACCCAGCCGCCGAGCAGGTTCGTGAGGATCCCCATGAACTCATACGCCAGGAACAGGAACGCGATCGAGACAGGGGAGTAGCCCAACTCGTGGAAATGGAGCAGCACGAGCATGCGCAGCGCACCGTCGGTGAGCGTGAAGGCCCAGTAGCCGGTGGTCACCAGCGTGTAGTTGCGGAGCTTCATGCGGGTTCGCGAGGTTTCAGCGAGGACGCGACCATCGCCGCGAGTTCGGCCATGCGCCACACGTAGCCGTACTCGTTGTCGTACCAGATGAGCACCTTGAGCATCGTCCCGTCGATGACCATCGTCGACGGTCCATCGACGATCCCGGATCGCGTGTCATTCGTGTAGTCGGCCGACACGAGCGGACGGTCCTCGTAGCCGAGGATGTCTTTGAGCTCACCGTCGGCAGCCTCTCGTAGGAGTGCGTTGACTTCATCGACCGTGACGGGACGAGACATTGTGAACACGGCGTCGGTGAGCGATGCGTTCAGCAGCGGAACACGAACGGCGAGGCCGTTCAGCTTGCCCTTGAGCTCGGGATAGATCATCGTGATCGCCGTCGCCGACCCGGTCGATGTCGGAATCAGAGAATTCACTGCGGAGCGCGCTCGGCGCAGATCCTTGTGGGGGGCGTCGACGATCACCTGGGTGTTGGTGAGGTCGTGCATGGTGGTGATCGCGCCTCGCTCGATCCCGATCTTCTCATGCAACACCTTGACGACCGGAGCGAGGCAATTCGTGGTGCATGACGCCGCAGTGACGATGCGGTGCGTGTTCGCGTCGTAGAGCTGGTCGTTGCAGCCCATGACGATGTTCAGCACTTCGGCGTCCTTTACGGGTGCCGCGACGATGACCTTTCGAACGCCACGACCGAAGTACGGCTCGAGATCGGCGACCGTCTTGAACTTCCCGGTGCACTCCAGCACAATGTCGACGCCGTGGTCATCCCACGCCACCGCGCTCGGCGTTTCCTCCGAGGAGTACGTGACGGTCGCGCCGTCGATGACGAGCGTGGTGCCATTCGTGCTTACTGTTCCGCCGTAGCGGCCGTGCACGGTGTCGAACTCGAGGAGATGCGCCGCAGTCGCTGCGTCGCCTTTGCGTTCGTTCACGTGGACGAGCTGCAGCTCCGGGTGCTCGCGCAGCGCGCGGACAACGAGGCGGCCCATCCGACCGAATCCGTTGATACCGAGCCTCGTGGTCATCTGTGCTTCCGTTCTGTTCGTTCACGAGCGGGGGGAGTCATTGTGGGACCATCGTGCTGGACGCTTCATGCGCCGATGGACTCGGGGAGCAGAGCGGCGATCCGAAGGCGAAGCTCGGACAGCGTGTTGTCGAACGCCTCCTTGGAGCCGTCGGCCACCGGATCTGGGATGGACCAATGGAGCCAGTGGTCATCGGGCTCGATCTCTTCGTGAGCCTGATCGCAGACCGTGACCACGATCGCCGGCATCTTGCGAACTGCGTCGAGCGACTTCGGCATGGCGTCGCCGAGGTCGAGGCCGGCCCGCTTGGCTGCAGCACGAGCCGACGGGTGAATCTGTGCTGCAGGATGGGTGCCCGCTGATTCGGCCGGCGCCCCGGCCAGCGTCCGCCACAGTGCTGCTGCGAGTTGGCTGCGCGCCGAGTTCGCCGAACACACGAACAACGCCTTCTCAGCGGCCACGGGTTCACCCGGGATCAGATTGATCAGCACGCCATGTACTAGGTGCACATATCGACGACGTCCGTCACCGCTCGATCGCGAGCGGTAGATCATGCCGACCCCCTCGAGCACATCGAGGTGGTGAGCCAAGAGATTCGATTCGATATTGACCAGTCGTCGCAGCTCGACGGGGGAGCGATCGGATCGGACGAGCTCGTCGACGATGGCGAGTCGCACTGGATCGCCGAGGGCAGCATGACGCGCGGCGCGCTCCTGCAGGGATTCTTTCACCCTGAACACGCTACTCGCTCGGCGCACGATCGCTCAGTGTCTACTGAGTGAATAGCGTGCGTCGATTCTGGGGTGGAGTTCACCTGACGGCGATCTTGTCGAGCTGTGCCAATGCCCGGTCACGGATCGAATCGGGCAGACGCGCGTAGCCGGATTGGAGGGCAAGGTCCTGGCCCTTGGTCAGGATGAACCGGAGATACGCGGTCACGAGGTCGACCGACCGCTGATCCGCGTACCGGGTGCGAACGAGGAGGTAGGTGGGCGAGGTGATCGGATACGCCTCGTCCCCTCCCGCGTCGAGGGGCTTGTACGTCAGGTCGTCGGCCAGAGTGACCGCAGCCAAGGCGGCCGTCACGCCCGCACCTGTCGGTCGGACGTATTCGCCCGCTTTGTTGAGCACTGCAACAGTCCGAAGCCTCAAAGCGAGGGCGTTCGCGAGGTCCACGTAGGCGATCGATCCGTTGTTGTTCGCGACGATCTGCGCAACGCTTCGGTTCCCCTCGCCCTGCGAGGTCGCGCTCGGCCAGCGGATGGCGTCACCGGAACCCAGCCGCCACACTCCAGGTGCTGCTCCCTCGAGGTACTTGGTGAAGTTGCTCGTGGTCCCCGAGCGGTCGGAGCGATGGACCACACCGATGGCGCGGTTCGGGAGTCGGACGTCGGGGTTCTCGGCGGCGATCGCCGGGTCGTCCCATCGCCGGATGTCGCGTTGGAAGATCTTGGCGATGGTCGGCGCGGACATCCGGAGATCGTCGACGCCCCGGAGGTTGAAGGCTACGGTGATCGCTCCTGCGGTGGTCGGGACGTACAGGAACTCGCCGGCCTTTGGGCCATCGGTGTCCTTGACGGCGCTGTCGGTCCCGGCGAAATCGGTGAGGTTCTTGCCGAACTCGGCCTTCCCTCGGCCCGAGCCGACTGCGCGATAGTCGATCTTCACCCGCTTCGCCGATCCGCTCAGAACAAGGGCAACCGCTGAGTAGTACCGAGCGGCGAAGGTCGACCCCGAACCCCGGAGCACGCCCGAGAGCTCATTGATCTCTGCCGGTGCCGCCGGGAGGGTGTTCTGCGCCTGTGCCGGCGTCATCGACGCCAACAGGAGGACAACGGCCGGTACGGCGAACACGATTCGTCGATTGATCAGCATGGACGGACTCCGAAACGATGGGGGCCCGCTGCGCTCGTCGGGGCCGATGCCCATCCACTATCTCTATCAGTATCACTTGAGTCAATTATTCGCGAGTGAATAAACGGTGAACAACGGCAACGCACCTCGTCACGATCAGGGGCGAGCACGTTCGCCACCTCGGACCGGGCCACTCTTTCGGTGAGATCGCCCTTCTGCACTACACGGTTCGTCAATCAGCCACTACCCTCACCCTCAGTTCGGGCCGAGAGGGCCGATCGGGCCAAGAGGGAATCCGAATGGGCAGTGTGCAGGA
>JANPDB010000831.1:0-6696 GCA_031431255.1 Acidimicrobiia bacterium
TTCCCGGAAGCTCCGCGGGGAGATGTTCACCGAGACCCAGGGAACACCGATGCCGACGTGGTCGCTTCGGGCCACCCACGCGCAGGCGAGGTCGAGCACGGCCATGTCGAGCGCGGCGATGAGTCCCGATTCCTGGGCGACGCCCAAGAACACATCAGGCTCGAGGTAGCCGAGCGCAGGATGGTTCCAGCGCACCAGGGCTTCGGCACCGACCAACCCGTTGGTCGCCAGAGTCACGATCGGCTGGTACACGGCCGAGAGTTCGCCGCGGGTCAGCGCCTCTTCGAGTTCTGTTCGGAGGTTGTAGCGATGGAGCGTCGATTCGTGCATGGACGACGCGAACGTGACGGAGCGGCCCTTGCCTTTTGCCTTGGCGATGTACATAGCCGTGTCGGCATTGCGCATCAGAGCCGTGGCGTCGGTTCCCGGTTCCATGAGGGCGACGCCGACGCTGGCGCGAACCTGGAGACGCAGGTCACCGATACGAACCGGATCATCGAGAGCATCGAGGATCCGCTGGGCCACGGCGTCGACGGCGTCGTCATGGTCGGCGTCCGGGAGAAGGATGGCGAACTCGTCACCGCCGAGGCGGGCGACGGTCTCGGTTGGGTTCACGCACCCCTTCAAACGGCACGCCACCTCGATGAGCAGGGAGTCACCGGTGGCATGGCCGAAGCTGTCGTTCACGGTCTTGAAGTCGTCGAGATCGATGAACAGGGCCGCACCACGCGCCGGCTCGCAACGCTCGATGGCGTCCTGGACCTCGGTCCGGAACAGGGAGCGGTTGGCCAGGCTGGTCAGGGGATCATGGGTCGCTTGGAAGGTCAACCGGCCTTCCATCACCCGCAGCTGGGCAAGCGACTGCTCGAGACGGCCGTTCTCCAACGCGATCGCCGTGTGGTTGGCCAGCGTTTCGGCCAGGCGGACATCGTTTCCGTCGAACCCGACGACGTCGCTCCGGTGAATGGCAACGACCAGGCCGCCGATGAGTCGTGATTCACCGATGAGCGGGATGATCATGGCGTCTTTGTAGCCGCGCTGGCGGAGGAACTCACTGCCGTGGCCAGCCTCACCGGCCACGGTGGCGTCAAGAATCGCCGATCTGCGGGACTCGAGGAGGCCGATGAGCAGATGGTGGGCGTCGTCCAGGGTGCCGAACGCCTGCACGAGTTCTCCAGGGCCGACCCGAACACAAACCGGCGAATCGGTGGCTTCCGACAGGTAGATGAGCTCGGCCGCCTCGGCCTGGAACGTGTCGCGAACATGACGGAGTAGTTCGGTCATACCCGATTCCAGGTCTGACGACTCGTGCAGCAGTTTGGTCGAGCTGTAGAGGAATTCGAGGCCCTCGTGACGTCGACGCTGCGTCGTGTAGGCCCAATTCGCCAGGTAGATGCCACCGGTGGGCACGACGAGCAGTCCGGAGAGCCAGGGTTGGGCGTCGACCACGATCACCGCGATGGCCCCGAGGCTCACGGTGAAGATGTTCGTCACCAGAGCGAAGCGGACGCCGGCGCTGAGCTCGGAGAGCCGCCAGGCGCCCGTGGCGAGCGATATCGCGAGGAATACAAGGAAGACCGACAGGATCGAGCCGGCGAGAAGGGCAGCCGAGCCCTTGATCAGCACCATCTCGTCGATCGGGGCCCGATCGGGCGCGAGAAGGCGGAAGAGCCCGATCGACACGACGTCTGCCGCCACGAAGGCGGCGGTGTTGAACAGCAGCTTGAGCGGGCCCTGCTTCCGGTGCAGCTTCAGGGCCAAGGTTCCGCCGAGGACCTGCGTGCCGATGACCACGAATGGAGAGACGAAGAACAGCCCGAGCGCGACCGGCAGTTCACGCAGTGCGAAGGTGTGGGCTTCGCCTCGAACATGGAGATGGACGACGAAGATCTCAGCCGCTCCGAACATCAACGCCAGTGTTGGCACGGCAAACCACCAGGGCCAGCGGGCGGGGTCGGCCCAGTGCTCGGATCCTCTCAGCGAGAGGATGGCGGCCGCTGAAGTGACCCAAAGGCCGAACGTGAGCAACGCCACCCGCCCCGCCCCACCGATTGCGGGATCAGACGCGGCGGAACGCGGCGGCGCCGAAGCGTCGATTTCGGAGCGTCCGTGCTCACCCAATCCCATGGCCTTGTCGATCGGCGGATGAAACCGTCGTCTTGAGTCGAGGCGAACCCGGGCGAGGAACTTCTCCCATGGGTTCGGGTGAGCGAATGGGTCGAAGTGCCCAGCTGCGTTCGCCCGCGCCTATTGGAGAGGACCTCGCAGAGCAACCTGTGCGGCGTTGAACCCGCACATCCCGTGCACTCCCCCGCCCGGGGGTGTCGAAGCCGAACAGAGGAAGATACTCGGGTTCGGCGTTCGGTAGGGCCGTCCGACCAACGGACGAAAGAGCAACTGCACGCCGTCGTGGGCTCCACCGCTGATGTCACCACCGACGTAGGCATGATCGTGCGCTTCGAACCACGCCGGGGTGGCGACGTGGCGGGCAAGCACCAGATCACGGAAACCTGGAGCGAACCGTTCGATCTGTCGTTCGATCGCCACCGTCATATCGACGGTCGATCCGTTGGGGACGTGGCAATACGCCCACAGCGTGTGCTTCCCGTCGGGAGCGCGGGAGGAGTCGATGATCGACTGCTGGGCGACCAGCACGAACGGATGATCAGGGTGGCGACCCGCGGCAACCTCCGCCTCTGCCTTCGCGACTTCTTCCGCCGTTCCACCCACGTGGACGGTGCCGGCGCGACGGCAACCTTCGTTGATCCACGGAACCGGGCCGGCGAGGGCGTAGTCGATCTTGAATGCGGCCGGCCCGTGGCGGAAGGCTTCGAGTCGGCGCCGGTATCGCAGTGGTAGGCGGTCGCCGGCGATGCGGGCGACCTGCACCGGCGAGAGATCGAACAGCACCGCACGCGCCTCAGGGATGTCGGCGAACGACGTGACGCGTCGGCCCGTCTCCACCTCTCCGCCGTGTTGGCGAAGCAGCGACACCAACGCGTCGGCGATGGCCTGCGAGCCGCCCGCGGCGACCGGCCACCCGACCGCGTGCGCTGAGGCCAACAGCACGAGCCCGAAGCTTGCCGTCATCGGACGCGACAACGGAAGGAATGCATGGGCGGCCGAGCCCGCGAACAGTGCTCTGGCTTCGTCGCCCTCGAACCAGTGGTTCCCCAGGCGTGTTGCCGGGGCGAGGGCGGGGAGGCCGAAACGGGCGAGCGTGATGGGGTGACGCGGAACCTGCGGGAGCGGCCGCATCAGCATCGGCAGGAGCGTCTCCCAGAGTTGCGACAGCGATGCGATGTGCTGACGCCACGCACGCCCGTCGTTCCCCAGACCGTTCGCAGTCTCCGTCGCGTCCCGGGTGACCAGTCCGGCACGACCGTCGTCGAGCGGATGGGCGAGGGCCACGAGTGGGTGAAGCCACCGCAGGCCGTGCTCGACCAGTGGCAGCGACGTCATCACCGGGGACCCGGCACCGAGCGGATGGATCGCCGAGCAGATGTCGTGCACGAACCCCGGGAGGGTGAGCTCGCCGCTGCGGGTTCCTCCGCCGATCGTCGGCTCCGCTTCCAAGACGACAACCGAGCGTCCGGCCATCGCCAGCGTGACGGCGGCAACGAGCCCGTTCGGCCCCGATCCGACGACAACAGCATCGATGGTTGTCGCGCTCACATCAAACTCCTCGGAACCCGACTCTACGGGGAGAACAGCTTCGGTGAACCGCAGTGCTCGGCAAAGGGCGCGGGCACGCGGACACGAGGTGATGCCAGCCCTCCCCCGAAACGAAGGTCTGCACCCTTTCGGGACGGGCGTCGCGTTCGTTTTCTTAAACCGGCGTGCCCGTCATCGGCCCCTGCCGCGCTCCCTGCCGCCTTCTGCCCCGCACCGCTACATTGCACCCATGACTATTCGAGTCGTTGTCGCCGAAGACAACGCACTGTTGCGCGATGGCCTGGCGCGTCTGCTCTCGTCGAGCGCGGGGTTCGAGCTCGTCGGCACGGCGGTCGACTACGACACGCTTCTCGCCGTGGTGGACGAGTCCCGGCCTGACGTCGTCATCACCGACATCCGCATGCCTCCGACCGGTACCGACGAAGGAATCCGAGCAGCCGCTGTGCTCAGTGAGTCCAATCCGGAGATCGGCGTCATCGTGCTCAGCCAATACGTCTCCCCGGCCTATGCGGTCACCCTTCTTGCCGGGGGGTCGGCCCGCCGCGGGTACCTGCTCAAGGACCGAGTCGCCGCGGTTGACGATCTTCTCGAAGCGGTGCGAGTGGTTGCCGCCGGCGGCGCAGTCATCGACCCGCAGGTGGTCGAGCACCTCGTCGCCTCATCACGCCGGTCGACCAAGACGCCACTCGAGTTTCTCACGCCACGCGAGCGAGAGGTCTTGGGCACCATGGCACAGGGGAAGTCCAACGCCGCAATCGCCGCTGCGCTTGTCCTATCCGAGCGGGCAGTGGAGAAACACATCAATGCGATCTTCTCGAAGCTGCACCTCAATGAGGAACCCGACGTCAATCGACGGGTGAGCGCCGTGTTGATGTTCCTGTCCAGTGGTGATGCTGGCAACACCTCCACCGAGGTAACAGCACGGTTCTCACCTCCTCGCTGAACAGTCAAGCTGTACCTGTCATGGGATGTGTGCTTATGAACCAACCGACAGATTCCAGCGGGTCCGATGTCGACAGCATTCGGGTTCTCGTCGTCGACGACCAGGCTCCGTTCCGCGAAGCCGCCCGCGCGGTGATCGCTCGCGTGCCCGGATTCGAACTCATCGGGGAAGCCACTTCGGGGGAAGAAGCAGTTGTCCTTGTCGAGGAACTGCGTCCGGCCGTAGTGCTGATGGACATCAACATGGGGGCCATCGATGGCGTCGAGGCCACACGCATCATCACGATGACCTTCCCCGAAACCTTCGTCATCCTGGTGTCGACGTATGCCGTCGACGACCTCCCTCCCGGCGCTCGCTCGTGCGGTGCCGTGGCCTACGTCAACAAGGACGAGCTCTCTCCCCGCGTCGTGCGTCGCCTCTGGGAGGCCGGCGGCGATCCCACATGGCGCCGCGATCCGACCTGAGCGGCCGTGCACGCCGTTCGGTGTCGGCCTACGATCAGCACACAGATGCGGCGCAAATCGGTCCGCATCGCACCAAGGAGGCAGCAATGCGCGTCGACGGTGTTTTACAGGGAAAAGGATCCGAGGTCGCGACGATCGGCCCGGAGCAGACGTTGCTCTCCGCGGTGGCCGAACTCGGGAGGCGACGCATCGGGGCTCTCGTAGTGGTTGCCCCCGACGGCGCCGTTGCCGGCATTCTCAGTGAACGTGACATCGTGGCGGCGATCTCACGAGACGGAGCAGCGGTGCTCGAACGGGCGGTCCGTGACGTGATGACGACCAACGTGATCACCTGCTCGCCCACCGACACCATGGAACAGCTGATGAGCGCGATGACTGAGCAGCACATTCGTCATCTTCCCGTTCTCAGAGACGGCGCCCTCGTCGGTATCGTCAGCATCGGCGACGTCGTGAAACGCCGGGTTGCCGAGATCCAAGATGAGGCGACGGCGTTGGGCGACTACATCACGCACGGCCGCTGAGTCGGCGATTTCTGAATAGGAGCTGACGCCGGCCGCTCGCCGAGCCGCAACGTCTCAAGCCAACGGTACCGTTCCATGGATCGAGGTGCCCCGGCCGGACGCACTCACGACAGCAACCGTTCCACCGAAAGCGCCCATGCGATCGCGCATGTTCTCAAAACCGTGTCCGTCGCCGCGGCCATTGGTCTGGTCGAACCCGAGACCATCATCGGAAACCTCCCACTGCAGGGTCTGGGCGTCCTCCCAGACCCGCACGAGCGCGCTGGCCTTGTCGCCGGCGTGCTTGCCGGCGTTCTGCAGTGCCTCCATGCAGCAGAAGTAGATCGCCGCCTCGACTTCTTGTGGATGGCGGCCAACGTTCACCTCGGCCATGGTCGGCAGAGCCGCTCTGGCCGCGGCCGCCGGTAGGGCTTCGCCCAACCCACCGGAGACGAGCAATGGCGGGAAGATGCCATGGGCAAGAGAACGCAGCTCGGTGATCGCCTCCTGGAGGTTGCCGCGGATCTCGTCGATCATCGACTCGGCGTCGGCCGGGTCGTCGACGACGGCGTCTTTCGCGAGCCGGAGCTTCACTGCGAGCGCGACGAGATGCTGCTGGGCACCGTCGTGAAGATTCCGCTCCAGTTTTCGCCGTTCCGCATCGCCGGCCGCGACAATGCGGATGCGGGACGCCCGCAACTCCTCGTTCGTCCGACGGAGCTCAGCCAGCGATGCCTGCAACGCCGTGTCGAGTTGCACGTTGTGAAGGGCGAGCCCAACCTGTCGCGCCAACTCGGTCAGCACTCTGTCGTCCTCCTCGGTGAAGGAAGCGGCATCACTACTTCGTTCGCATACGATCAGGCCGAGCATCTCACCGCTGTGCGCGATCGGGGCCACCCTCGTCGATGCCGTGACGTCGGGCCCGACGAGGCCCGACAGCCAGATGTCGAGCCACGTTCCGCCCGAGACGCCGGCCCGACTGACCACCGCACGCTCCTTCTCGCCGACGGTGAGCGGAGAGGTCGGCCGATGGGGAACCATCGCAGCGACCTCGTAATGCCCGTGGCTGCCGGTCCAGATCTGCGCACTTCGCAGTTGCAGGGACTTCCGCAGG
>JANPDB010000832.1:0-2724 GCA_031431255.1 Acidimicrobiia bacterium
AGCCTGGTGAGTGTGCTCAGCGGGTTGGAGATGGCGTGTTGGGACATCGTCGGTAAGGAATGCAACAAGCCGGTCTACGAACTGCTCGGCGGACGCGTCCACGAGAAGCTTCGTACGTATACCTACCTTTACCCGTCGCCAGGGGTCGACGCCCACGATGACGACCCGGTGTACTCCGACCCCGACGTGTGCGCCGCGGCCGCCGTCCGCGCCATGGAGCAGGGCTTCACCGCTGTCAAGTTCGACCCGGTCGGCGGTTACGGCGTGTTCGATCCGCGCCAGCCGTCCCTTGAAGCGATGGACCGGTCAGAGGCGATGATGCGGGCTGTGCGGCGTGCCGTCGGACCGAAGGTCGACATCCTCTTCGGCACCCACGGTCAGTTCACCGCCGCCGGAGCGATCCGCCTGGCCCGCCGTCTCGAGCCCTACGACCCGCTCTGGTTCGAGGAGCCGACGCCACCGGAGATGCCCGAAGAGATGGCCAAGGTCGCCCGTCAGACCACCATTCCCATCTCGACCGGCGAGCGACTCACCACCAAGTACGAGTTCGCTCGCGTGTTGCAGACCGGTGCCGCGTCAATCCTCCAGCTCAACCTCGCCCGCTGTGGCGGGCTGCTCGAAGGCAAGAAGATCGCCTCGATGGCCGAAGCGCACTACGCCCAGATCGCCCCGCATCTCTACAACGGACCGATCGGGGGCGCCGCGAACATCGCGCTCAGCGCGTGCTCGCCGAACTTCTTGATCCTCGAAGGCATCCAGGACTGGACCGGATTCCACGCCGAGATCCTCACGAAGCCAGTGCGGTGGGAGAGCGGCTACGTGATCCCGTCGTCCGAGCCCGGCCTCGGCGTCGAACTGAACGAAGACGTCGCGCGGGCCAACCCGTACCTCGGCGCGGAGCTCATGCTCGAACCCTCGCAGACAACGCTGGGCTGAGCACCGACCGCAAACGCTGCGCGAGTTGTCGCACGGAGTCGCTCCTGGAGCGACCCAGCGCGACAAGTGGGAGGCGATCGTCGGTTAGCGGAGCTCGATCAGGTCGAGCATCTTCTCGTCGTAGTGGAGCAGGGCACCTTCCGGCATCATCAGCACCCCGTTCGGGGCGAGCTGGGTCACGAACTCGGTGTCGTGGCTGACAAGGATCACTGTGCCCGTGTAATTCTGCAAGGCCGCCAGCACGGCCTCGCGCGATGGCGGGTCGAGGTTGTTGGTCGGCTCATCGAGGAGGAGCACGTTGCTGCGACCGATCATCAACCGGGCGAGCGACAGCTTCGTCTTCTCGCCTCCCGACAGCGTCTCGGCGTCCTGCTCAGCAACGTCGCCGACGAGGCCGAAGTGTCCTAGCAGGGCGCGCAGGATCGGATCGGGGACGGCCGGCCCGGCCTCACGCAGCAGCGCAAGAACGCTGCGCCCGCCTCGCAGGTCCTCATGCTCCTGGGCATAGAAGCCGAGCTTGACGTTGGCCCCGAGAACGATCTCGCCGGCATCTTTCTCGTAGACCCCGGCGATGGTGCGGAGCAGCGTGGTCTTGCCGGCACCGTTGAGCCCCAGGACGAGGAAGCGATCACCACGCGAGACGGTGAAGTTGACCTTGGCGAAGATGACGGTGTCGTCAAACGCCTTTGCCAGGTCCTCCACCCGCAGCGCCATGTCGCCGGCGCGCACCGGCTCGGGGAAGCGCACCTTCATCTTGCGGCGCTTCACCACCATCGCGTCGGACGGGCGACCCTTGTTCATCTGCTCGATCCGCTTGAGCAGCGCGTTGCGCTTCTGCACGTGTGTGGCGTTCGCTCCGCGGAACTTGTCGATCGTCTTCTCGAGGCGGGTCACTTCCTTGTCGAAGTTCGCCTGCTCGCGATCACGCTGGGATTCCCGCTCCTCGCGCTGGGCGAGAAACTGTGTGTACGTACCTTTGTACTCGTCGATGCGGGCGTTCTCGAGGGCGATCACGCGATCGATGGCGGAGTCCATCAGCTCGATATCGTGGCTGACCACGAGGATCGTCGACTTGGAGCTCTTCAGGAACTCCATGACCCAGTTCTTGGCATCGACGTCGAGGTGGTTCGTCGGTTCGTCGAGGACCAGCAGATCACCACCCGCCAACAGGAGACGGGCAAGTTCGAGGCGCCGCCGCTGACCGCCCGACAGCATCCCGACTTCACGCAGAAGCGCGTCTTCGTCGAGCCCGACGCCGGCAGCCATGCGCTCCGCGTCCGACTCGAGCTGATAGCCGCCGAGCGTCCGGAACCGCTCCTCGAGGTTCGTGAACTTGCGAACGGCCTTGTCGAGCACGTCGTCGGCACCGTCGATGCCGGCGCCCATGTCGATGCCCGCCTTCTCGATCCGCTGCTGCCAGTCCTCCATCTGCACCTGCATCTGGCGAAGCGGTGAACCGTCGAGGAGGTGGTCGAAGACCAGCTTGCCGGCGTCCTCGGGACGCGCCGACACGTCCTGTCGGAGCCAACCACGATGCTCGGGAAGGGTGACCGTCCCGCCGTTGGGCTTGCGCTCGCCGGCGATCGTTCGCAGCATCGTGGTCTTGCCCGCACCGTTCGGCCCGACCAGCGCGACCTTCTCTCCCGCGCCGAGGCGGAACGAGGCACCGTTGAGCAGGACTCGGTGCCCGAGGTCGATGCGAAGGTTGGTGACCTCAAGCATCTTGACAACCGCCTCGCGACGAGCGACGAGCGAAGAACGTGGCGACCGGCAGCAGATCGACGGGGA
>JANPDB010000833.1:0-9169 GCA_031431255.1 Acidimicrobiia bacterium
GGCGCCGAATGCCAGCGCCACGCCGGCAATCCCGGCGCCGGCCACGAGAGGACCGAGCTCCACGCCCAGCAATCCGATGACCGTCAAGGTGGCAATGACTCCGACGACGACGCGCCACAGGCTCGCAACGGCATCGGCAACAGTTCGGGCGCGCTGCTCGGTTCGTGCATCGCGGAGTCGTTTCGGAGCGGCGAGACGAGCGGTGAGCAGTGACCGTCGCAGGAACGCACCGCCGAGACGGGCGATGACGACGGCACCGATGAGCACGCCGAGGATCCGCAGAGGGCCGAGCACGATCAGCTCGACGGTCTGCGCGCCGAAGTCGGTCATCCCGGCGTTGCGGAGCCAGTTCCCGAGCCAGCCGAGCTCGACCGGACTCGGCGATGTGGATGCAGCGATGACGATCACGCCCCCAGTCTCGCCGAACCCGTCCGCCGGCACGGGACGCGAACGCGTAGCGACGCGCCGCTAGCGTGTGGACCATGACGTGGTTGCTGACCGGCGGGGCCGGCTACATCGGTGCACATATTGTCCGAGCGCTCCAGGAGATCGGGCGGGATGTGGTGGTTGTCGATGACTTGACGTCGGGCTTCGCCGACCACATCCCAGAAGGTGTTCCGCTGGTCCACGCCAACGTCCTGGACACGGATGTCCTCGAGGCGACGATGCGCGAGCACGACGTCGTGGGCGTCGTGCACCTCGCCGCAAAGAAGGCCGTCGGCGAGTCGGTGGAGCGCCCGCTCTATTACTACGAACAGAACGTCACGGCGATGTGTCATCTGCTCGAAGCGATGGAACGCGTCGATGTCAAGCGATTGATGTTCTCGTCGAGCAGCGCAACCTACGGCGACGTCCTCGTCGACACCGTCACCGAGGAAACGCCGAAACACCCGACGAGCCCCTATGGCGAGACGAAGCTCATCGGCGAGTGGCTGATGAAGGCGCAGAGCACGGCTGTCGGAATGTCATATGTGAGCTTACGGTATTTCAATGTCGCCGGTGCAGGTGCCCCCGAACTCGGCGATCAAGGGGCGGCGAACCTGATTCCCTTGGTCTTCCGGGCGCTGACCGCCGGCGAGCGGCCAAAGGTGTTCGGAGCCGACTGGCCGACCCGCGACGGGTCGTGCATCCGTGACTACATCCACGTCGTCGACGTTGCTCGGGCCCACGCAGCTGCCGTCCGTGTTCTGGACGACAACGCGCCCACCGGCAAGGTGCACGGACGCGTCTACAACATCGGCACCGGACTCGGTTCGACGGTGCTCGAAGTCATCAACGTCGCTTGCGAGGTGACCGGCATCTTCATCGAGCCGGAGATCGTCGGGCGACGCCCGGGCGACCCGGCACGAATCGTCGCCGACCCGTCGGCCGCAGAACGGGAACTGGGTTGGAAGGCCACTCACGACCTGCGCGACATGGTGGCCAGCGCGTGGGCCAGCTGGCAGCAACAGTCCCATTGACCTGATCGGGGTGGCGATCCCCCCGGGCCGGGTGGTCGCGGTCATCGCCGTCGTTCTTGTCGCGTCGGTTCTGCAGCGCGTGTCCGGTTTCGGCTTCGCCCTCGTTGCCACTTCACTCCTGGCCCTCGCCATGCCGGTTTCGGACGCGGTCGTGATTCTGTCGTTCGTCTCGATCCCCTCCACCGCCCTTACCTGGCGTCAGCTGCGAGGGCATGCCGAGCCGGCGCAGCTTCGCCGTCTCATCGCGTGGACGCTCCCCGGACTCCCGCTCGGACTGATCGTCCACGCCTCGGTCCCTGATCGTCCCATGCGGCTGATCCTCGCCATCGTCATCGCTCTCGCTGTCGCTCTTCTCGTGACCGGATGGAAGGTGCCCGTCCGCCACGTTGCCCTCGCCGACGCAGTTGCCGGCTTCACGGCCGGCGTCTTGAACACCTCGACCGGAACCAACGGGCCGCCGCTCGTGTTCGACCTGACGAGTCAGGGGATCGCGCCCGACCGGCTCCGCGCCACCCTCTCGGGCGTGTTCGCGTTCTCGGGCGTCACGACCGTCACCCTCTTTGCGATCGAGGGTTCACTCGACGCCAAGGCGCTGGTCACCGGCGCGGCGGCGATGCCGTTCGCCATCGTTGGTCAGCGCGTCGGCACGCGTCTCTCGTCCGGGGTGAGCGAAGCGATGTTTCGGCGGCTCACCTTCGCTCTGCTGATCGGCACCGCGCTTTCGACGGGAGCCAAGGCGATCTTCTTCTGACCGGACCCGATCAGAGCCCGGCCAGCAGGCCGTCCTTCAGGTCCGCGAGCTCGACATCGTGGGCATGGTGCCCGCCGACCGCTGGTGAGCTCGACGCCGGGCGACACACCGACGTGAGCACGCGGCCGAGGTCAGCGGCGATCGTCGCAAGCCGAGGCTGGACGAAGGACCATGCACCCATGTTCGAGGGCTCCTCCTGGAGCCACAGCACGGAGGAAGCGTTGGGGTAGCGCCCGATGACGGCCCGGATCTGCTGCTCCGGCCACGGGTAGAGTTGCTCGACCCGCACCACTGCGATCTGCGAGGGCGCTCCGCCAGAGGCAGCTGCGTCCCGCGCCGCGTAGGCATCCCAGGCCACTTTGCCGGAGCACAGAACCACCCGGCGCGCCGTCGACGGATCGGCATAGGTGGCGTCGTCGAGCACTTCCTGAAATCGACCGTTGGCAAGCTCATCGATATGACTTCGCGTCTGCTTTGCCCGCAGCCCGGATTTGGGGGACATCAGAACGCACGGCTTGGCCTGGAGCGATTTCACCTGTCGACGAAGAAGATGGAAGATCTGCGCAGCGGTCGTGACGTTGCACACGCGGATGTTGTCGTCGGCGCACGACTGGAGAAAGCGCTCGAGGCGAGCCGACGAGTGCTCGGGGCCCTGCCCCTCGTAGCCGTGCGGAAGAAGCATCGTCAGCCGTGACGTCTGACCCCATTTCGACTCGCCCGAGACGATGTACTGATCGATCATGATCTGAGCACCGTTGACGAAGTCGCCGAATTGCGCCTCCCAGGCGACAAACGCATCCGGATTCGAGATCGAGTAGCCGTATTCGAAACCGAGGACGGCGTATTCGGACAGCGAGGAGTCGTAGACGACGAAGCGTCCCTGGTTCGACTTGAGCGTGGCGAGCGGATAGTGCTCGGCGCCGGTCTCTACATCGATCAGCACCGACTGCCGATGGCTGAACGTGCCGCGCCGCGAGTCCTGCCCGGTGATGCGCACGGTGCGACCCTCCAGGACCATGGACCCATAGGCCATCGCTTCTCCCAGGGCCCAGTCGACCTCACCGACTGCGTACGACGTCGCGCGCGTCTCGAGCTGCTTGGCCAGCTTGGGATGGGCGTTGAAGCCCTCTGGCCACGAGTGTGTGGCCGCCGCGATGCGATCGAGGACCTCCCGGGAGACCCCCGTGTTCACGGGGGCGAACGATGCGGGGAGTCCTTCACCACGAGGGATCGCCTCGTGCTCGACGCCCTCCTGCTTCTGTGCGCGGGTGAAGTCCAACGCGACCTGCATCATGGCCTCGAACTCGGCGATCGCCGCATCAGCCTCTTCCTGGGTGATGTCCTTGCGCCCGGCGAGGTCGCGTGTGTAGAGCTCGCGGACCGATGGGCGGTTGTCGATGACGTCGTACATGAGCGGCTGGGTGTAGCGCGGTTCATCACCTTCGTTGTGACCGTGTTTGCGGTAGCAGACCATGTCGATCACGACGTCGCGCTTGAAGGTGTGGCGATACTCGAAGGCGAGCTTGCCGACGCGGAAACAGGCTTCGGGGTCGTCGCCGTTCACATGGAAGATCGGTGCCTGGATGGTCTTGGCCACGTCGGTGCAATACGTCGAGGTACGGGCCGAGTCCGGGTTCGTGGTGAAGCCGACCTGGTTGTTGATCACGAGGTGGATAGTGCCGCCGGTCTTGTAGCCGGCGAGTTGGGAGAGCTGGAGCGTCTCGGGGACCACGCCCTGTCCGGCGAAAGCGGAGTCGCCGTGCATCAGCAGCGGCATGACCGACGTGTCCCCGGAGATGTCGGTGGCGTCGAGCTTGGCGCGGACCATGCCTTCCACGACCGGGTCGACCGTCTCGAGGTGGCTCGGATTCGGGGAGAGCGTGACGCCGACCGCTCTGCCCGAGAGGCCGGTATAGGTGCCTGTCGCTCCGAGGTGGTACTTGACGTCCCCCGATCCCTGCACGGAACCGGTCGGCATGTCCTCGAACTCACGGAACAACGTCGCGACGTCCTTGCCGACAACGTTCACGAGGGTGTTGAGCCGGCCGCGGTGAGGCATGCCGATGACGACTTCTCGGATGTCGGTTGCCGCGGCCGAATCGAGGATGGCGTCCAGGATCACCATCGCCGACTCGGCACCTTCGAGTCCGAATCGCTTCTGACCCGTGAAGCGCTTATGGAGGAACTTCTCGAACGCTTCCGCGGCATTGAGTCGGCTGAGGATCTGCTTCTGGGTGGCGACGTCGAGCGTGGTGTTCACGCCTTCCACGTGGCTTTGAATCCATCGTTTCTGAACGGGATCCATGATGTGCATGTACTCGACACCGACGGTGCGGCAGTACGCGTCGCGCAGGATGCCGAGCAGCGAGCCCAGCGTGTGCTCGTCGGCCGAACCGATCTTGCCGGTGTAGAACGAGCGATCAAGGTCCCAGATCGACATGTCGAAGGTGATCGGGTCGAGCTCTGCCGGCATGGTCGGCGCCTTCGCATCGAGCGGGTCGAGATCGGCGATCAGATGTCCACGCGAGCGATACGCATTGATGATCTCCTGGATCGCTGCGGCTTTCTCCGCCACGTTGCGGTCGGACGAGACCGCGTTGTTGTCACGGTTCCAACGCGCCGGCTCATAGGGAACACCGAGCGATTCGAACACCTCGTCGTAGAACGAGTCCTCGCCCAGCAGCAGACGCTGGATCCGATCGAGGTACGACCCGGATTCGGCACCCTGGATGACTCGATGGTCATAGGTCGATGTGAGCGTGATCACCTTGCTCACGCCGATTTCGGCGAGCTTCGCCGGATCGGCCGCCATGAACGCGGCAGGAAAGTCGATGGTGCCGAGTCCGATGATGGCGGCCTGCCCGGGCATCAGGCGGGGAACGGAATGTCGGGTGCCGAGTCCTCCAGGATTGGTGATCGAGACGGTGACACCTTGGAAGTCATCGACGCCGAGCTTGTTCGTTCGCGCTTTCGCGATGAGCGTTTCGTAGGCGTCGTAGAACTCGGAGAACGTGAGCGTGTCGGCGTTCTTGATGCACGGGACGACGAGGCTGCGGGAGCCATCGCTCTTCTTCACGTCGACGGCGATGCCGAGCCCGACGTGAGGGTTCCGGACGATCTGGGGATTGCCCGACGCATCGGTGGTGAAGGTGTTGCGCATCGCCGGAACGGCATCGAGTGCACGCGTGATCGCGAACGCGATGAGGTGGGTGAAGCTGACCTTGCCGCCGCGGGTGCGGGCGAGGTAACGGTTGACGATGTTGCGCTCGACTTCGAGGAGCTTCGCGGGGATGTCGCGCACGCTCGTCGCTGTCGGCACGTGAAGGCTTGCCTCCATGTTCGACACGATCCTCGCGGCCACACCTCGGAGCGGTTCAGCGGTGCCGCCGACGGGCACCGCTGGCGGCGGCGCGACTGGGCGGGATACGACGACGGCCGACGCGGCGGTCGCCGACAGCGGGGCGGGACCGGACGCAGCCACCGGCGCAGGGGCCTTGGTCGCCGCCGCTGCCCCGTTCGACCCGTTCGACCCGTTCGACCCGTTCGCATCATGGCCGGGCGCAGCGGCCGTGGGGATGGTCACCACCGGAGACACAGCCCGGACCGGTCCGGCCGGCGACCCATTACCGGTGGCGAAATAGGCCTGCCAACTCTCCGAGACCGAGGTCGCGCTGTCCGTCCACTTGGCCCGCATCTCGTCGACGAGCCAGGCGTTCGGGCCGAGGGCGAGTTCTTCGGGACTCAGAGCATTCACCCGGCCCAGGCTACCCGCAGGGCGGTTTCATGAAGCGGAGCGGGGGCACGCGACCCGGGTCGAACGACCTATTCCGGTCAAGAAACCGTCGATGCGGTCGATGGTTACACAGTGACAAACCAGCCGGAACGAACGGCGCTCCTCGTCCCGCCCCGGCGCCTCGGCGAACTCCTCACCCACCGCCGCGCCGAGATGCGCCAACCCATCGCCGAGCTCGAGCACCGCTCGCACGGGCGATTCTCCGCTGGCGACCTGGCACTGTTCGAGGCGGGCGGGGCCTCGCCGACCGATGAACAGCTCAGACACCTCGCTGGTATCTACGGCTTGGACCTCACGGCGATCACGCCCCAGCGGGCGTTCCTCGAACTCGACCTGTCCGAAGGACTGGTGTCGATCGGCTCCGAGGAGGAGCGGTTCGCCCCGGAGCAAGACGATCGAGAAATCCTCCTCAGGTATCTCGCCATCGTCTACCGGATGCGGGCCATCAACCCGGGCGTGGTCGTGCCGGCCCGTAACGACGACCTCGCAACCTTGGCCCTCGTGTTCTCCACGACCCCGGCAGAGATGCGATCCACGCTCGAATCCCTCATGCTGGGTGAGCGGTCTGAGCTACGGCGTCGTCACGCCGACCTGAAGCGACGCGTGGTCGTGCCCGGCCTCGGGGTGCTCGTGGCGCTGACAACCGTCGGTGGTCTCCTCCTCGTACGGCACAGCGCCGGAGCCCCACAGCCGCTCAACACGACGACCAACCCCGCGAACAGCGCGGCGGTCGACATCGGCTCGGCGCGTGTCATCACGAACACCGACGCAGCGGGTCGACCGGCGGGGTCGGTCGAGATCGGCTCAGCGCTCACCATCGAGCGCTCCCCTTCCAGCGCGGACGCCTCGGTCAACGTCGACATCGGTACTGCGCTGGTCATCGAGCGCGACCCGCTCCCGGTCCGACCGGGTCAGCCTGACGTCGAGATCGGATCAGCGCAGGTCACCCCGCGCTGAACCCGAGGGGTTCCGACGCGGCGGGAGTGTCTGACGGGGACGATGTCCGTCGCCCTCCTGTCATCAAGCCCAGGGCGCCCGCTGCCGCAGCGGCGAACCCACCGGAGGCCATCGACCAACGAGCGCCGAAATGGTCGGCGATGAACCCGATGATTGGTCCTCCGATCGGCGTCGATCCGAGGAACACGACCGACTGCAGGGCGAGCACACGACTACGCATCGACGGGTCGGAGTGCGCGGTGAGCATCCCGCTCAACTGGCTCATCAGGAGGCCGCCGCAATAGCCCATCGGCACCGAGAACGCGTTGGCAACCAGGAAGCCCGGAGACGCGGACACACCGATGGCGGCGACCCCCATGCCCATGCATGCAAACAGGAAGAGCTGCAGAGACGGTGCCCGCCGCCGGGCCGAGGTCAGCGCCCCTGCGAAGCTGCCGACACTGGTGATGGCAAAGAGCGCGCCGAGCCCGTCGGCCTCGCGTCCGAACACGTCGGAGATAAGCAATGGGAACGTCACCTGGTAGTTGAACGCGAACGTCGCGACGACGGTCGTGGCGAGCATGGCCACACGCAGCATCGGGGTCTCCCAGACGTGGCGAACGGCATCCCTGGCACCTCCGCGAGTCGTTGGCGGGGCGGAGGCATGCCGCCGATTCGTCATCGCCCGGAGCGCGACGATCATGGCAAGGTACGAAAGACCGTTGGCGAGGAAACACCACGACGTGCCGGCAAACTTCGTCACGAAACCGCCCATCGCCATGCCGAGCACCCGGCTCGAGGTGATCACGCCGGTGTTGAGCGACATGGCGTTCGGCAGGGCCGACTGCGGAACGAGATCACCGATGATCGAGCGGCGAACCGGCGTGTCGAACGCGCTCGCGAGACCGCCGATCCCGCTGATGACGAGCACCGCGCCGATCGACTCCCGATTCGTGAAGTCGAGTGCGGCAAGGGCGAGGGCGGTGGACGCCATCGCGACCTGCGTCACCAACATGAGACGGCGTTTGTCCATGCGGTCGGCCAATGCGCCGGCCCACGCCCCGAGCAGCAGCGTCGGGCCGAATTGCACCACCCCGAGGAGGCCGAGGAGGGTTCCCCTGGCCCCGAGCTCGTGCACAAAGAGCCACGAAAGGGCGATGGACTGCATCCAGGTGCCAAGCATCGACAGCGCCAGACCGAGGAAATAGCGGCCTGCGCCGGGGTACCGGAGGCTGGCGAACAACGCCGGACGGGCCTCCATCTCCAGTGCCTCGGTCACCGCCGCATCTTCTCACGAGCGCTCTGCGTCGCACATCTCGGTCGTCCGACCGTGTCGACGGGCGACCACTAGGTTGGTTGGCCGTATGGCCGCACCCACCATGGACAAGAGCCGATTCATCGTTACTATGCGCGATCTGCGCCGCTTCTACCCGCCCGACCGCGAGGTGCTGCGCGGGATCAACATCTCGATGTATCCCGGGGCCAAGATCGGCATCCTCGGCTCGAACGGTTCGGGCAAGTCGTCGCTCCTGAAGATCCTCGCCGGAGTCGACACGGAGTACCAGGGCGAGATGCGTGTCACGCCCGGATTCACCATCGGCTACCTCGCCCAGGAGCCCGAGCTCGACGAGACGACCGACGTGATCGGCAACGTACGCCAAGGACTCGGCGAGTTGGCCGGGCTCGTCGACCGCTACAACGACGTCTGCAATGCAATGGGTGAGCCCGACGCCGACTTCGACAAGCTGCTGGCCGAACAGGCCGACCTGCAGGACAAGATCGACGCCGCCAACGCCTGGGACCTCGACCGCCAACTCGAGATCGCCATGGATGCCCTGCGTTGTCCGCCAAGCGATGCCGAGGTCTCGAAGCTCTCGGGCGGCGAGCGACGCCGCGTCGCCTTGTGCCGTCTGCTCCTGTCCAAGCCCGATCTCCTGCTCCTCGACGAACCGACCAACCATCTCGACGCGGAATCGGTCGGCTGGCTGGAGCGCTTCCTCCAGGAATACACCGGCACCGTCGTCGCCGTGACCCATGATCGCTACTTCCTCGACAACGTCGCCGGCTGGATCCTCGAACTCGACCGCGGCGCCGGGATTCCGTATGAGGGCAACTACTCGGGCTGGCTCGAGCAGAAGCGGGCTCGCCTCGCCCAGGAGGAGAAGACCGAGACGGCCCGCCAACGTGCGCTCGCCGAGGAGTTCGAGTGGGTCAAGCAATCACCGCGGG
>JANPDB010000834.1:0-3700 GCA_031431255.1 Acidimicrobiia bacterium
TCGATCGCCGACAAGACGGGGCCACGATGCGAACGCTGGATGACTACTTGGACCCCTCAGGACGCGACGACGTGCTGAGCGGTGGCGCTCGGATGATCCCTGTGACCACCCCTTCGGGCACCTATCGGGTGTGGACGAAACGGATCGGCAACAACCCCGATCTCAAGGTGCTGCTTCTCCACGGCGGCCCCGGGATGACGCATGAGTATCTGGAGGCCTGCGACAGCTACCTGCCAGCCGCGGGCATCGAGTATTACTACTACGACCAACTCGGCGCAGGCCGCAGTGATCAGCCCGACGAGCCCTCGTTATGGGATCTCGACCGATACGTCGAAGAAGTCGAACAAGTCCGTCAGGCACTCGGACTCGAGCGGCACAACTTCGTCCTCTACGGCCAGTCGTGGGGCGGGATCCTCGCCATGGAGTACGCGCTGCGCTACCCGAAGAACTTGCGCGGGCTTGTCATCTCGAACATGATGTCGAGCGCCCGCGCCTACAACGCATACGCCCAACAGGTACTCATGCCGGCGATGGACCAGGCCGCACTCACCGAGATCCTGACGCTCGAATCCAACGGAGACACAGACAACCCCCGGTACATGGAACTCCTGCTCGAGCAGCATTACATTCACCACATCTTGCGCATGCCAGTAGACGACTGGCCCGATGGCGTGAACCGGGCGTTCGCCCACGTCAACGCATCCATCTACGTTTCCATGCAAGGCCCGAGCGAACTCGGGATCAGCGCAGACGCCAAGTTGGCCACCTGGGAATGCACCGAGCGGTTGGCCTCGATCGACATCCCGACGCTGGTCATCGGCGCCCACCACGACAGCATGGACCCGGCACACATGGAGATGATGGCGAATCAACTCCCGAAGGGCCACTACCTGTACTGCCCCGAAGGAAGCCACCTCGCCATGTACGACGACCAACAGCGCTACTTCACCGGTCTCATCAAGTTCCTCCACGAACTCGCAGCCTGAACCTCGCTGTCACCTCGACATTGCGCCGGTTCTGTGCGGGGGCCCTCACCGTCCGCGTCGATCGCCCCGCACACTTCAACAGACGAGCGGCCTCGGCGCCCGGCGTGATGACGGCCTGATTGCTCGACCGTCGGCAAAGTTGTCGCGGAAGATCCGACCGGCCGCCCACCTCCCCGCTGTCGACGATGCCGCTCGTCAGGCGGCCGCCGTCTCGATGTCAATCACCAGCACGCCGTCAGTGCGCCCACACCAAGCACCCGGACGTTCGGACGACCGATCAACAACTCCAACATCGAGAACGGTGGCCTCCTGGGGTGTGATGCAGCCACTTGCGGGTCGTGGTGGCGTTCCCGGCAGCGAGCACTCCGACGCGCAGCGAGCGAGCAAACGAGTGCGGCCGGAGCGTCGAACGTCGCCAATGCGATTGACGGATGCGGCCCATGGCGCGACCGCCGACCCCGGTGCCCCACGGCCGGATCGTCCAGCGTGGCCAACCGCAATTCCGCATCGAGCTACCGATCGTCGAACCTCGAACTGAGGTCGCGACTGCTCCGTGGCCGATTGCACGGGTCCCTACGCGCAGCACTGAGTGATGTAGTTGGACTACGGGGGCAGACTCGCCCGATGTCCGCGGTTACCCGTCGTTCGAGTCGTACACGGAACGCAACGACCAGCTTGCCGTGCGGGAGCCGAGAATCACTCCGTCGCCTCGAGCGCGTCCGCCCGAACGTGCTAGCTGTTATCGTCGACGCGCAGGCGCATTGCGTGCAGGTCGCGTCCGGTGATGTCGGCGGCTCGTGCTCCCATCGTCGCCCAGTCATCCGACGCGACGTGGACGTAACGGCCGGACAGGGCGTCGAGGGTGCCGGCTGCGATCTGCTCGATGAGGTCGGCTGTGCGCTCGGGCGGCGTCCAGATTGATTCGTCTTCGAACCAGCTCTGCGGGAAGTTCGCCGTCATGTCGGTCTTCACCATGCCGGGCGACACGGCGATCACCGATACCCCGGTTCCGTCGGTCTCTCTCGCTAGCGCTTCGGTGAACCGGACGAGGGCTGCCTTGCTTGCCATGTATGCCGAACTAATGAGGTCTGACTTCTCGGCATCGATCTCGAAGAAGGCCGCGTTGGACGCCACGTTCACGATGCGGCCGGCACCACGCTTGACCATTCCCGGCAGGACGGCCTGGCAGCAGTGCAGCACGCCGCGCACGTTGACCTCGAACACGTTCCACCATTGATCGGCTGCCTGTAGCCATGTCGGGCTGTGCAGACCGGAGATGCCAGCGTTGTTGACGAGAAGGTCGATCGGGCCCAGCTCGCGCTCGACCCGGTCCACCCCAGCGCGCACCGAAGCCTCGTCGACGACGTCAACTCGCAGGCGCAGAGTGCGTTCCGTTTCGTCGGGACCGTTGGTCAAGCTCCGAGCGAAGCTCGCCACCATCCAACCGTCTGATGCGAGGCGTTCTGCGACGACTTGCCCGATACCACGGCTCGCGCCGGTGACGACAGCAACCTTCGAGCCAGCCATAGATGCAAGCATGGCAGCCGCAGCGTGGCGCCGCCACGGCGTGGCAGCGCTGCGATCATCGGACACGATGGGCATGGCCCGCGGTCAAGCGGGCAAGACGTGCTCGATATCGACACGCCGTAACCCTGACCGCGCCAACCGAAGGGCGCATGACTCCGGCCCGATTGCATGTGGCCTTAGGGCACTGCCGAACGCCGGGTATAGGGCTCGCATGCGAACGAGCGGGCGCATCGGACTGTGCGCCCTCGAGCCGGCGGTAGAAGACGCGAGGATCGAGGCCGGATCGATGTGGCTCACGCCATGTGTTCGAGGATTGGTCGTACATCGGGGACGGCTGGACTCCGAATGGTGTGGCGCTCGATGCCCAAAGTGGCTGCGTGGTCGTGGAGCTTGTCACTGATTTCCTCGACCGTTCCCAACCACACGAAAGGCGCTTCGAGGAGATCATCAACGGACGCTCCCGGGACGTGCTTCACCAGTCGCTCAGCGGCCGCCGTCCTATTGCCCGTGATCTCGACATGCTGAACCAAGGCGTCGATCTGCGGCCTTCGGCCGGTCGGTGTCGTGGCTGAGTTGATGATGTCCGCGATGCGGCGGAGCCCTGCCGGGCTCCAGTCGACCGTATGCCGGTGGCCGTCGGCCAGCCTGCGGCCGAGGCCCGTGACCCCCACGATTTCGGCATGCTGAGCGGCGAAGCGCAACAGATTCGTTCCGTTGCCCCCGATGAGGACGGGAATCGGATCCTGCACCGACCGAGGGTCCTGCAGGGTGGCGTCGATCAGCGTGAAGAACTCACCGCAATGTGACACGGGGTCGCCGGCGAGGAACGCCCTGGTCAACGTTACCAGTTCCATCATCCAGGCCACCCGCTCCGCCGACGAGGGAAATTGCTGACCAATCCCCGTCCTCTCACTTGGCGTGTGCCCCGCTCCAACGCCGAGCATTGCCCGCCCGCCGGACACCACATCGGGTGTCGCGATCTCACTCGCCACCATCATCGGATCCCGCATCCCGGCGTTCAACACGTAGGTGCCGAGCCGGATCCGCTCCGTCACCCCGCAGCGGCTGCGAGCGCGACGAACGGGGCTGGACCCGAACCGGGATGGTCGGCCACATACAGGCCATCAAAACCTGCGACCTCGACCTCGGCAACGAACCTGAGCTACGACTCCCGGTCCCTCGGACTG
>JANPDB010000835.1:0-7700 GCA_031431255.1 Acidimicrobiia bacterium
CCATTGCGACGGGCGTTCTCCATCGTGACGGCGATCGCCGTCCGGTCGATGTCGATGCCGTGCGCAGTCGACGCGCCGAGGAGCAGCGCAGCGATGGCGAGGACGCCGCTGCCGCAGCCGACGTCGAGGACACGAGCGCCAGCCAACGTGACCAACCGCGACTGGAGGGCGCCGAGCACGAGCGCGGTCGACGCGTGGGCGCCGGTGCCCCACGCCCGCTTGGGGTCGAGGAGCACGCGCGTCAACCCGACGGAGCCGTCCGCGGTCGCAGCAGACGCGCCATCCCAATCAGGGACGATCAGCAGGGAGCCGACCTGCACCGGTGCGAAGTGCTCGCGCCAAGCGTCGAGCCAGTCGTCGCCGACGATCACTTCAAAGCGAGGCGTCCAGTGTGGATGGTTGGCCCATATCCAACGTTCTGCCTCTGCGGCGGCGTCGTCGGAGGCGAACCCGGCTCGCAGAACCACGTCGTCGCCCGAGGTGCTGAGCTCCTCGATCCCGACGGTGTCGAGCTCGTAGAGTTCGGAGGCGGCGATCTCGTCGTCGCTCGCTTGGACGGTCAGCTCGACGACCGGGTATCGGCCCTCATCCGCAGCGGCGAGTCGTTCGACCAGGGTGAACGTCTCGAACACCACGAGTGTGGCGTCGGTGAGCGCCCATGCCGGATCATTCGTCTGTGTGCGCAGTTCTTCGACAAACGGCGTCCAATACTCCTCGTGGGCTCGTCGCCATGACTCGGCCGAGGTGAACGACTCCCCTTCGAGGTCGGTCATTGCGAAGGTCACTTCGGCAAGGCGGAGTATCTCGACTGATTCCGTTCGAAGGACAGCGAGCGGACGATCGGTCGAGTCATGCATCGTCCAATGGCTTCCCGGTTCCGGCACTCCAGCAGGGTCGTGTCGCGCCGAGTCGTAGAGATCGAAGGTGGCCGTTTTCGCGCCCGCAAGGACCAATCCGGAGAGCCGTTCACGCAGTGGCCCGGGGCTCGCGAAGCCGGGTAGAGCCTCAGATGTCACGGCATCGTTCTTACCAGCCCGTCGGACGACCTGGCGGTGGCAAAGGACGTGACCGGGGGGACGATCGAGCCGTGCGGGATAGAATTGCTCTATGAGCGGCACGGATCATCCAGCCGAACGCACCGGCATGGCGGTCGCGCTCGATCTGCTCGAGTTTTCGCTCCTCGTGCGCGCCGAACGTCATCGGCGAGAACACCCCCTCGCCACGGAGGAAGAAGTCGCTGAGGTTGTCACGGCGTGGAAGACCGATCGACCGGGAGCGCCGCTCGGGGACGCCGAGGGCCGTTCCGTGCCGTGGCCACGTCTGAAGAAGCCATCGTGACCACAGTCGAACAGCAACTTCGGCAGGCGACCAACGACGTTGCCGAGGTTGGTGCCCGCTTTGCCGTTGTCGGTGGGCTCGCGGTCTCGGCGCGTGCGGAACCCCGGATGACACGAGACGCCGATCTCGCGATCGCCGTCCGCGATGACGACGAGGCAGAGCGAATCGTTCTGGCCATGCAGGCCCGCGGCTACTCGGTCCTCGCCGCGGTCGAGCAGAACGCAACTGGCCGCCTGTCCACGGTGCGGCTCGGCTCCGAAGGCTTCGCAATCACCGATCTTCTGTTCGCTTCATCAGGCATCGAGCCTGAAATCGTCGAACGCGCAACTGAGCTGTCCGTGATTCCGGGCCTCGTCTTGCCGGTCGCGAGCGTCGGTGACCTGATCGCCATGAAGCTGCTTGTCCGAGATGATCGGCGACGGCCCGCCGACGCCGATGACCTACGGGCGCTCCGCGAGGTCGCGACAGAGGAGGACTGGAAGGTCGCACGACGAGCGGTTGCGTTGATCGAGTTCCGTGGTTTCGCCCGTGAACGTGACCTGGTCGACCGCCTGGACACGCTCATTCGCTCCGGGGCCTACGAGTAGAGGTCGTTCGGCGCTGAGACGTGTTCGCGATCAGTTTTCGTCCACGCGAAGCTGTCCACCATGTTGTCCGCCAGTTGTCGTCGACGAGTTCCGTTGGGTGCGCTTCTCTCGCTCTCAGCGGCTTGCGCCGTTGTCGCATGGGCAGTGGTGCGAGGGTCCGCGATCCGACGGAGTCCGGACACGAAGCTGGAGGCCGCCCCCCTCGTCGGTACCTGGGACTGGGCCCCTTCTTGGAAGATCATCCCGGCCGTGTTCGTCGGATGCGCAGTGGTGATCTGGGCCGGACGCGGGACGTCCGAACGCCCGCGTCGCAGTGAATTCGTGGCCATAGGCACACTTAGCTTTTGTTGGACAGTGGCGCTCGCCTGGTCGCAGGGGCGCGCCACGATGATCGATCCGATCATCGACCCGACCGAATACTGGGCGCGACTCGCCAAGCTCCCTCCAGCAACAGAGATGCTTCGGGTCTGGGCGGACCCGATGTGGATGCGCAACCAACCGGTGCACCTCAAGGGTCACCCGCCCGGCTACGTGCTCATTCTCAAGGCCATGGCGCAAGTTGGACTGCGCAGCCCATGGGCGGCCGCTGCCGTGAGCTGGTTGGCGGCGGCCAGCGTCGCTGTGGGTCTGGTCGTGGTCGTCCGACTGTGTACCAAGGGGGATGCATGGCGTCGGGTTGCGCCGTTCGCCGTGGTGGCTCCCTACGCAGTGTGGATGGGCACCTCGGCCGACGCGGTGTTCACTGCATTCGGTGTGTGGGGAGTCGTGGCCGTCGCGGCGTCCGCCTCTGCCGTTCAGGCGAAGCGGCGGTTTCTGCTCGGTGTACTGGGAGGACTCTCGCTCGGCTTCGCGGTCTTCCTCTCCTACGGCATGGCGCCGTTCCTGATCATCCCCGGCCTGGCGATCCTCGGCGTGCCAGCGTTCTCGTGGCGAGAACGGGCACAGAGCATCGCCTCAACGGCGATGGGCGGTCTCGTTGTCGTGGCCATTTTCGCGGTCTTGCGCTTCTGGTGGTTCGACGGGCTCGCCACCACGCGAATCTTCTATTGGAAGGGAACGGCAAAATTTCGACCGTGGGGATACTTCTTCGTTGCGAACATCGCCAATGTCGCGATCGCTTCAGGCCCGGCCGTCATTGCTGGAATGGGGGCCGCGGTCGGGGCCGGGCTTCGTGGAGCAAAGACCAGCGTTCGCTCGTTGGTCGAAACCGTCGATCGTTCCTGGGTCTTGGCACTCGGGGCGGTGCTTGCGATGGTCGGAGCGAACGTCTCGCAGCTCTCGAAAGGGGAGACCGAGCGAATCTGGTTGCCCTTCTTCGTCTTTCTCGTGCCCCTCGCGTCGGCGCTCGGCCACACGCTTTGGAGTCGACGGTGCTGGATTGCGCTCCAGGCGGCCACAGCCCTTGTGCTGCAGGTCGGATTGCTGTCGAAGTGGTAGGCGGGTTTACGCCATCGACGGAGTCTTCGCTCGGCTGAACACACCGAGCACGGCGAGCGTGCCGATGGCCATTGCCAGCCAGAAACCCATGGTTCCGCCGGTGGCTCCGAGGAATCCGCCCGTCCAGCCGGAGCGTCCGTCTCGCCACAGCAGGGCGACAAGCACCGTCATCACGGCAAACCCGACACCGCCACCGAGGGCAAGGGCGCGTTGACGAAGCACCGCGCCGGCGATGATCGCAGCGCCCAAGGCAATGGTGAGCAACGCCGACAGCGGGTTGAACCACAGCACCTTGAGCTCACCGAACTTCCACCCGAGCAACGCTCCCTGCTTGGCGGCAAAGTCCGTCGACCTGGCCACGATGAGTCCGAGCACGCCGATGGCCACAGCGACGCCACCGAGCACGACCTGCGCCTGACGAGCGGCCTCAGCACCCTTGCGTCGCACGCCGTCGACCCCGAGATGACGACCGGCACCCGTGGCGAACAGCAAGAGATGGATGGCGAACATCAGGTAGTACGACCACGGCCATTCATATGCCTTGGTGTACGTGAGCACCGACATGGCGATCGACACGCTGAGCGCAGCTCCGATGAGCGAGGCGATCCGGGTGAAGTAGCCGGTCAGCAGGAGAGCAGCGATCGTGGCCTCGGTGATCAGGGTGATCCAGCCGAACACGCTGTACTGCTTCACCACGACGTTTTCCAGGAACCACGAATATGGCGGAAACACCGGCCGCTCGATGGCCGAAGCGACGTACTTGTAGAGTCCGTTCCCTTTCTGCTGCCCGAAGTTCCCTGGTCGCTTCCACTCGAGGTTCGACAGCCAGAGCAGCCCGACGACGATGCGCATGGCACCGATGATCAGCGGCTGTGCTTTCGCTTCGAGGGCGTCGAGGGCATCGAGGCGCCCCTGGAACTTCGATGGGCTGGGGTCGTTCGTCATGGGTCGAACAGTACGGGTCCGAAGCCCCGCCGCGACGGATCGAACGATCAGTGTTCGCTCAGCGTTTCACAGCTGTTCTCAGCTTGGCCCGGGCGAACTCCGCCATGCCGTCGGCGAAGGAAACGGTAGAACGGAAACCGAGCACGCCCTCAGCTCGCTTCGTTGACGCAAAGACGTGGCGGACATCGCCCAGGCGAAACGCCCCGGAGACCTTCGGCCAGAGTTCGTCGCCCGGGCTGGCGCCGAATGCCCGAGCCAGTTCGTCGGCCATCTCGCCGACCGTGCGTGACTGCGACGAGGCGACGTTGCACGCCACGAACAACCCACTCGGTCGATCGGTGAGCAGCGCAGCGACGTTGGCGGCAGCAACGTCGCGCACGTGCACGAAGTTGCGACGCTGCCGACCATCCTCGGTCACGTTCGGGTTTCGGCCGTCCTCGAGGGCCGAGCGGAAGATGCTGGCGACCCCGGCATAGGGGGTGTTGCGGGGCATGCGTGGTCCGTAGACGTTGTGGTAGCGCAGGGCCACCGACGACACGTGGTGCTCTCGCGTGAACGGTGCGAGCAGGTGTTCCTGGTGCAGTTTCGTTGCCGCGTAGACGTTGCGCGGGTCGAGAATTGCGTCCTCGGGAACCTCCTCACTGGTCACATCGTTGCCGCAGATCGGACACGGAGGCTCGAAGCGTCCGGCCTCCAGATCGGGCTGCCGACGAGGAGCGGGGGCGACGATGCCGTGTTCGACACATCGGTAGCGACCTTCGCCGTAGACGACCATGCTCGATGCCAGAACGATGCGACCGGCGAATCCGACGTCGTGGAGGGCGCGCAGGCCGACGGCCCAACCCGTGTCGTTGTGGCTCACATAGTCGTCGACGTCGCCGAAGTCGACGCCCAGGCCGACCTTTCCGGCCTGGTGGCAGACGGCGGTCACGCCATCGAGCGCCGTGCGCCATGCGTCGATGTCCCGGCAGTCGCCCCACATGTAGGTGGCCCGTTCGTCGAGATAGTCGGGGCGCTCGGCGTGCGCCTGGGGATCGAGGTTGTCGAGGACGGTCACTTCGACGCCACGTGTGATGAGGTCGTCGACGACATGGGAACCTATGAATCCGGCGCCGCCGGTGACAAGAACACGCATTGGACCTCTTTTGTATCCCATTAGGGTGCGCTCCCGTGCTTTCTGACCCCACCACGCCGCTTGTCGACGTGATCATTCCCGCACTCAATGAGGCCGAGAACCTGCCATGGCTTCTCGCTCGTATGCCAGAGGGGTACCGTCCGATCGTCGTCGACAACAACTCGACGGACGACACCGCGGCGGTTGCTGCGTTGCACGGCGCGTTCGTTGTAAGCGAGACGATCCCCGGATTCGGGTCAGCCTGCTTCGCCGGCCTCGTTGCCGCTACCGCGCCCTACGTTTGCTTCCTCGACGGCGACGGATCGCTGGATCCTCGGCATCTTCCGCTCGTTGCCGGTCCCGTGATCGACGGACGTTTCGAGCTGATGCTTGGCGCTCGACGCCCATCGAAGGGGGCGATGCACGTTCACCAGCGCGTCGCCAACCGAGCCCTCGCTCTTGAACTGCGTCGTCGGACGAAGGTGGCGTTCACCGATCTCGGTCCTATGCGCGCATGCGGTCGCGAAGCTCTGCTCGGGCTCGGCATGAAGGATCGCCGGTCGGGCTGGCCTTTGGAGATGGTCCTACGCTCGCATAGGGCTGGATGGACGATCGGTGAAACGCCCGTGCCCTACGCGCCACGTCTCGCCGGTGAGTCGAAGGTGACGGGCACCTTCAAGGGCACGCTGCGTGCGGTGAAGGACATGGGCAAGCTGCTGCGCTGACCCTGGATCGTCAACGCACCGTGGCGTCGGGAACCGCGGTGTCCGGAGGAGCGGACTCTGGAAGGGCGGAGTTGGCCAACGCACGCTCGATTATGCGCCAGGCTCTCGTCACCTGCAGGCGAGGCTCTGCGTTCGCGACCGCGATGATGTCGCCGATCTCGTCGATGTCGCGTAGCCGTCCGACGTCGTGGACGCGCCATCCGCGCGACAACAGTCGTTCTCGTTGGGCCGCTCCGGTCCCGTCGGTGCTCATCGGCACGTCGTGGAAGAGCAAGTCGTAGCTTGTCTCGTCCGGACGGAGGGCCCGGAGCCCGATGAGCCAAAACCCGCCGTCGTCGGCCGGGCCGAACACCGCGTCGACCTCGGGTTGCGCCAGAGCGTCGATGGCCTCGTCGACCATCGCCGCGGTGACCTGTGGCGTATCCATGGCGATGAGCACCATGGCGGTGCGGTGAAGCGCGTGCACGTCGCCGAACGCGGCCGGCAGTCTTCGGTCGAGCCCACCGTCGCCTTGGGGGATCACGGCGATTCCCGTCGGGACCCAAGGTGATGGGTCGCCGTCGAACACCGCCACGATGCCGGTCGACCTCGTCGAGCTGAGCACAGCTCGGAACGTGTCGTCCAACGCGGCTGCGGCGACAGCCGCGGCTTGGTCCGCCGTGAGCGGAGGGGTGAGTCGGGTCTTCACACGTCCCGGCGACGGGGCCTTGGCCAGAACGATCACAATGGTCATCGCGAATGAGGCTACCGACTCGAGCGTCGGCGATCCTCAGGCTCTCTCAGCGGCGCGTGGGTGTTCCGGCTCGGCCTGGCTAGGGTGATCTTCATGCTTGTGCCTGCTCTCCTTGCAGAGGATGCGCCCCTCCTCATGCGTCCCTATTACGCCGGGGGCGATCCAGGGCCGATCCTGGCCACCATGGCGCACGTGCCGGAGCTCACCGAAGTGGCGATGCCGTTCCTCGGTGCCGCGCTCGGCGCATCGTCAGTGGATTTCCGAACGAAGGAGATCGTGATCGTGCGCACGTCGGCGCTGCTCGGCTGTCGGTACTGCATCGACAGTCACACCACGGTCGCGCTCGACGCGGGACTGTCGTTCGACCAGGTGCATGCACTTCGGGAGTTGGCTGCGTCTGTGGGCGAGGAAGACCTCGCGTCGGCCTTCCCATCACCGAAGGAACGGGCGCTGATCACGTGGATCGACGCCGTCGCCTTCGGTCGAGGCGCCATTGGGGCTCCCGCCAACGAGGCCATCAAAGCGAACTACCCCGATCACGAAATCGTCGAGATCACCGTGCTCATCGGGGCAACAATGCTGTTGAACCGTTACGCCACTGCGCTGCAACTACCGGTGGGGGCGTCGACCCTCGAGCGTCTGGCCGTGGAAGGATTCGGTTCATGAGTTCCGTTGCCGAGGCCGTCGAATCGGGCGTGTTGGGCGAGCGGGTGTGGTTTTACGCGAACTACCACTGCAACCTCGAATGTACGTATTGCCTGACGGAGTCCGGTCCGAATGTCGATCGCCGCATGCTCGACGCCGACTGGATGGTCGAGCGG
>JANPDB010000836.1:0-2377 GCA_031431255.1 Acidimicrobiia bacterium
CCGGGCGGCGATGGACGACGTCGCTGCAATCGCGAGCAGCACGAGGGGGAGCGCGATCTCGAACGTCCCGTTGCCCCCGTCAGGCTCGTAGCCGGTGAGCTCCTCGAACCACTCGTGACTGATGAGCGTGAGGACCAGCAGGGCGAACCCGGCCACGGCGGCGACCGTCTCGATCCAGAATCGTGCGGGGAGGTGTCGGCGCATCGTGCAGCCTTTCCGTTGAGGAGCGCCCACGCAGCCTAGGGCTCGGCGGAACGCGGCCTGGTCGTGTGACAGGATCGCGCACATGGCGACCGTCGATCCGAAGTACCTCAGTCAGCTCCGCTATCGCTGCATCGGTCCCACCCGAGGCGGGCGGGTGGTCGCCGTGGCCGCCGATCCGGTGCGACCGGCGGTCTTCTACTTCGGCGCCGCGGCCGGCGGTGTCTGGAAGTCGGACGACGCCGGCCAGTACTGGGAGAACATCACCGATGGGTTCCTGACCACCGCCTCCGTCGGCGCGCTCGCGGTTGCGCCGTCGGATGGCAACGTCATCTACGCCGGGACCGGCGAGACCACGATCCGCATTGACGTCACCCATGGCGACGGGGTGTACCGCTCGACCGATGCCGGTGTGACGTGGCAGCACATGGGGCTGCGCCAGACCCGCCACATCGGCGAGATCCGGGTGCACCCGCACGATCCGGACCTCGTGTACGTCGCGGCGCTGGGGCACGCTTCGAAGGACAACCCCGAGCGCGGGCTGTACCGGTCGAAGGACGGCGGCGTGACGTGGGAGCTCGTGTTGCACGTGAGCGATCGCGCGGGCGCGGTCGACGTGTCGCTGGATCCGGACAACCCGCGAATCCTGTTCGCGACCATCTGGCAGGCGCGGCGGACGTTCTGGTCGATCGACAGCGGCGGTCCCGACAGCGGTCTGTGGCGCTCGAAGGACGGCGGCGACACCTGGGAGGACATCAGCCATCGGCCCGGCATGCCCGAAGGTGTGCTCGGCAAGATCGGTGTGTCGGTGTCGCCGGCGCAGTCCGGACGCGTCTTCGCAATGGTCGAGTCGACCGGACGCACACGCGGTCTGTACCGCTCCGAGGACGCCGGCGAGAACTGGGAGCACGTGTGTGCGAAGCCCGATCTCGGCTGGCGACCTTGGTACTACGAGCATGTGATCGCACATCCCACCGACCCCGACACCGTGTTCGTGATGAACATGCGGGCATGGAAGTCAATCGACGGTGGCAAGAACTTCGCGGAGTTCTTCACTCCGCATGGTGACAACCACGCGCTCTGGATCGATCCGACGAACCCGGACCGGATGATCGGCTGCGACGACGGCGGTGCCTGGGTGTCGATGAACGCAGGGAGATCGTGGTCGACGATCTACAACCAGCCGACGGCCCAGTTCTACCACGTGGCCACCGACGACCGCTTTCCCTACACCGTCTACGGCTCGCAACAGGACAACTCCAGCATCGCGGTGCCCAGCCAGACCGGTCTCGGTGCGATCAACTGGGGCGACTGCTTCGCGCCGGGGACGGCAGAGAGCGGCTACGTCGCGCTGAAGCCGGGCGATCCCGATGTCGTGTACGTCGGCGCGATCGGCAGCTCACCGGGTGGCGGCGATGCGCTCCAGCGCTACGACCATCGCACGAAGCAGGTTCAGCTCGTCAACGTGTGGCCGGAGGCGTATCACGACGGGGCCAGCGCCGAGGTCCGGTTCCAGTGGACCTACCCGATCGTGTTCTGCCCGCAGGACCCGGACGTGCTTTACGCCGCCGGCAACAAGGTGTTCCGCTCGACCGACGAAGGGCACAGCTGGCAGACGATCAGCCCCGATCTCACGTATGCGGATCCCGACACGCTCGGCGTGTCGGGCCCGCTGACAATGGACACCGCCGGTGCGGAGATGTATGCGACGGTGTTCTCGCTCCTGGTGTCTGCCCATCAACAGGGTGTGCTGATGGCCGGCTCCGACGACGGCAAGGTGCACCTCTCGACGAACGATGGCGGCGACTGGACCGACGTCACGCCGGCCGGGCTACCGAAGTTCTCTCAGGTGACGATGATCGTCGAGTCGCCGCACACCGCCGGCACCATCTACATGACCGCCGCCCGGCACAAGATGGGCGACTATCAACCGTTCGTGTACCGCAGCGCCGATCTTGGTACGACGTGGTCGCGCATCGACGCCGGTCTGCCGGGGGACGAGTTCTGCCGGGTCATCCGTGAGGACCCGAACCGTCAGGGCCTCCTCTACGTCGGAACCGAACTGGGTATCCACGTGTCGTTCGACGACGGCGCAACCTGGCAGTCGTTGCAGGCGAACCTGCCGGTGACTCCGATCTACGACTTCGTGGTGAAGGACACCGATCTCGTCGTCGCC
>JANPDB010000837.1:0-2361 GCA_031431255.1 Acidimicrobiia bacterium
GTCCGCAACCGCTTTCACGGACGGTACTCTAGGGCCGAAAACCGCCCGAGACCACGCACGTTGCGCTGATTGCCGCACGGGTGAGCCACCCGCAACCGTCGGACTCGGCTTGCGGTCACCGCTGAACCGGAACTGCCCCGGAACCACTGCGCAACGCCGATACTGGAGGGGATGTCCACCGATCGGCGCCCTCGGCCCCGCCCACGCGAACGGGGCGAGGGGTCCCCCCGCGTCGAGGTGCTGCGCGCCGCCCGCGCTGGCGCACCTTGCGTCATCGAGTACCCGACGGAACTGCCGATCACCGACCGCGTCGACGAGATCCGCGAGGCGATCCGCGATCATCAGGTGATCGTCGTCGCCGGCGAAACGGGGTCGGGCAAGAGCACTCAGCTCCCAAAGATCTGCCTCGACCTCGGGCGGGGTCTCGACGCCATGATCGGCCATACCCAACCGCGGCGATTGGCGGCGCGAACCATTGCGGAACGGGTGGCGTCGGAGCTCGGCACCACGGTCGGAGAAACCGTCGGGTATGCCGTCCGCTTCACCGACCGGGTGAAGGACCTGACCCGATTGAAGGTGATGACCGACGGCATCCTGCTCGCCGAGATCGGCCGCGACCGGCTTCTGCGCCGCTACGACACGATCATCATCGACGAGGCCCACGAGCGCAGCCTGAATATCGATTTCCTCCTCGGTTTCCTCCACCAACTCCTTCCGAAACGACCCGACCTGAAGCTGATCATCACCTCGGCCACCATCGACACCGTCCGGTTCGCCGAGCACTTCAGCCGGGTCGACGCCACGGGCCGTCACCGATCGGTCCCCGTCATCGAGGTGACCGGTCGTACGTTCCCGGTCGAGGTCAGGTACCGGCCGTTCGGCACCGAGGACGACGAGGCATCGGATCAGCCGCAGGCCATCGTCGCCGCCGTGGAGGAGCTCTGCGCTCACGGTGACGGCGACGTTCTGGTGTTCTGCAATGGTGAACGGGAGATCCACGACGCCGCCGACGCGATCCGAGAAATGGCCGTGCCCGGACGCCCTCTCGAGGTCATCCCGTTATACGCGCGATTGTCCGCCGCCGAACAGCACCGGGTGTTCGAACCCCACACCACGCGCCGGGTCGTTCTCTCCACCAACGTGGCCGAGACTTCCCTGACCGTCCCCGGGGTCCGGTTCGTCGTCGACACCGGCACGGCACGCCTCTCCCGCTACAGCCGTCGATCGAAGGTGCAGCGGCTCCCCATCGAACCGATCTCCCAGGCGTCGGCAAACCAACGGGCCGGTCGGTGCGGACGCGTCGCGCCCGGGGTAGCCATCCGCTTGTTCAGCGAAGACGACTTCCTCGACCGACCGGCGTTCACCGACCCCGAAATCCTGCGCACCAATTTGGCATCGGTCATCTTGCAGATGCTCGCCCTCGGACTCGGGGACATCGCCACGTTCCCGTTCATCGACGCGCCCGACCGACGCTCGGTGAAGGACGGGCTCGTGCTGCTCTACGAGCTGGGCGCAGTGACCGCTCCGGAGAACGGTGAGTTGACCGAGCTCGGACGTCGCCTGGCTCGACTGCCACTTGATCCCAAGCTCGGTCGCATGGTCCTCGCCGCCGAGTTCAACGGATGCGTCAAAGAAGTGCTCATCATCGCCGCCGCACTCTCGATCCAAGATCCACGCGAACGTCCGAGCGAGAAGCGCGAGGCCGCGGATGTGTCGCACGCCCGATTCCGTGATGACTCCTCCGACTTCATGTCGCTGATCAATCTGTGGAACCACCTCCGGGATCGCCAGCGCGAGATGTCGTCGAGCCAGTTCCGCAAGATGTGTCGGCGCGAGTACCTGAACTATGTGCGCATACGAGAGTGGCAGGACATCTTCAGCCAGCTCCGCCAGGTGGCATCCGATCTCGGACTGCGCTTCGGGGCCCAGCCCGCCTCCGCTGACCTCGTCCATCAAGCGTTGCTGACCGGACTTGTCGTCAACGTCGGCGCGCGCGACGAGCGGACCCGTGACTATCGCGGCACCCGCAACAGTCGCTTCCTCGTCGGTGCCGGTTCGACGCTGTTCAAGAAACCGGCGAAATGGATCATGGCCGGTGAGGTCGTCGAGACCGATCGGCTGTGGGCCCGAACCGTTGCCCGCATCCAGCCCGAATGGATCGAACGCGCCGGTGACCATCTGGTGAGCCGGTCGTACTCCGAGCCCACATGGGACCCCAAGACGGGCTCGGCCGTTGCGATCGAGCGTGTTTCGCTCTACGGCCTTCCGATCGTGACCGGCCGACGGGTCTTCTTCGGCCGCATCGACCCGGTTCAGGCCCGCGAACTCTTCATCCGGAACGCGCTGGTCGACGGCGAGTGG
>JANPDB010000838.1:0-4793 GCA_031431255.1 Acidimicrobiia bacterium
CGTGGGCCGAACATCGGCGAGCCGGTGTCACTCGACCTGGGCGAGCGGGTCGTCTACACGATCACGGAGACCGACGACGGTCGCGTGACCCATACCGGCGAGGCATTCGTCCAACCGAGCGTCGGCGAGGCCCTCGACGAGCGGACGAAGTATGCGCGCTGGTGGTCGTCCGAACTCGGGAACCTCGACCTCGATGGGCCGTTCGCCGAAGCGGCCCGCCGAAGTGCTCGCGCGCTACGCCTGCTCACCGACCGCCGGACGGGCGCGCTACGCCGAGCCGCCACCACATCGCTACCGGCGCGAACGGGCAACGAACGCAACCTCGACGAGCGCTACGCCTGGCTGCGCGATAACGCCGCCGCTGTCGTCACCTGGGAACGCCTTGGCCGACCCGACCTCGCCGATGCCACCCGACTCTGGTTGGAGGAGCGGGCCACCGACGAGTTCCCGCTCGCGCCGGCCTATCGACCGGACGGACTTCGACCGACCGCGGAGTCGGAGCTCTCGCTTCCCGGTTGGGAATCGAACTCGCCGGTGCGGGTCGGGAACCGGGTGGGTGACGCCTTCGACCTCGGGGCCATCGCTCAGGCCAGTCTGGTGCTCGACGGTCGGCGGGCCTGGCCACAGCTCGACCGTCTCGCCGTGTGGTTGGCCGCCGAGGGCCGGCGTGCCGACACCGGCCGATGGGACAGCCGGACCAAGCCGGTGCGCCACGTCGAGTCCGCGCTGGCCGTACGCGCCGCGCTGCGTGCACTCATCGTCACGGCGCGCCGCCGCGACCCGCTCGACCTGCGGCTGATCGAGTGGGAGGAGGCGGCCGCGGCGCAGGAGCGCTGGCTTGCCGCCCAGGGACTCTTCGGCGCACAGGCCATGGCCGGGTGGCGGCGCGTCGGTGGACGCGGAGCCGACGACTCGACGGACGCATCACTCCTCGCCTGGCTCCGCACTGCGCCGCCGGCGCTCCCCGACGACGGTGACGGTGAGGCCGAGTCTCGTCGCGTCGTCACCATCGACCAGGCCACGGCCCAGCTCACCGAGTGGCCGTTCACCCACCGCCACCTTCCCCACGTCGACGATGGCCTCCCGCCGGGTCAGGGCGGCGATCTCTGGGCATCGTTCACATTCGTAAGCGCGCTTGCCAATGTCGGCCGGTGGGAGGAGGCGCACGTTCGGATGGAAGCGCTCGTCAGCTTTCTCGGCCCCCTACATCTCGGCGCCACGCATGCCGATCCCTTCACCATGGATCTCCGGGGCAACCTGCTCGCCGCTCCGTGTCACCTCGCGCTCATCGACGCCGCGCTCACGCTGGCGCGAGGACCTCGGTAGCGTTTCACCATGGCGGCAACCGTGTTTCAGGAGCAGTTGGCCGAACCCGACTTCCCGCCTGGGCGCTATCTCGAACTCCCGGGACGTGGGGTCACGTTCGTCCGAGACCAGTCTGGACCTGTCGATCGTCCCGCCATCGTGTTGCTCCACGGCTGGACGGCCACAGCCGATCTCAACTTCTTCATGGCGTATCGCGGGCTGACATCTTCGGGACGGGTGATCGCCATCGACCAGCGCGGGCACGGACGGGGAATGCCCACACGACGGTTCCGGCTCGAAGATGTCGCAGACGATGTGGCCGCAACGCTCGCCGCCCTCGACATCGATCGAGCCGTCGTCGTCGGGTACTCGATGGGTGGTGCCGTCGCCCAACTTGTCGCCCACCGCCACCCCGCCCGCGTTACCGGATTAGTGCTGTGCGCCACGAGTTGCCGCTTCCGTCGTTCGACCGAGAAGCGGTTCCTGTGGGACAAGGTGATGCCGCTGACCGCAGCCGCGCTGTCCCTGACCCCGGACGCCCTGCGACTCGGGCTTTTCGAGCGATTCGCCATGACTCGCCAGGCCGCCGCTCCCCAATGGATGCTCGAACAGATCGCCCGGAATGACCCTGCGGTGATGGTGCAAGCCGGCGTCGCCATCGGTGGCTTCGACGCGAGCCCATGGATCGCCGACCTCCCGATGCCCGTGGCGTCGGTCGTCACCGGCGCCGACACCACGGTGCCGGCGCGTTGGCAGTTGGCCACGGCCCGCCGCGCCGGCTCCACGGTGTTCCCGATCGAGGCCGACCACCGTGCCGCGGTCTCGCACCCGGAGTTATTCGTCCCGGCTCTGCGGAGCGCAATCAGTCACGTGACCCGGTAGCCGCGCGTCACCAGCCGGCGGCGGTCTCGATCTCTTTGGCGGCCGCGACCACCACGGCGGCGTAGCGCTTGGCCGGCTGTCTCGTCGTCCGCTCGATGGGACCCGACACCGACACGGCGGCGACGACCTCACCGGCCAGGTTCACGATCGGCGCGCTGACCGACGCCACGCCCGCCTCGCGCTCACCGACGCTCTCCGCCCAACCCTGACGCAGCGCCCGGGCATCGCCGCGGAGGATCTTGCCGGCCGATCCGCGGTCGAGCGGAAGGGTCTGGCCAACCGCCACGATGGTCCGCAGCCCGTTCGGCGACTCGACTGACTCGACACACAGGCGGAATTCGCCCTGGGTGACGTAGAGCTGCGCGCTCTCGCCGGTGTCCGCGACGAGTCGTTCGAGAACCGGTCGGGCGACCTCTCGCAATGGCAGCCCTGCCGCGGCCCGACCGCCGAGCGACACGAGCCACGGTCCCAGGACGAAACGTCCGACGCCATCTCGGCGGAGCAGGCCGTGCTCCTCCAACGCGGTGGCGAGACGATGGGCCGTGGCACGGTGGAACCCTGTCGCCTCGACGAGTCCGGCCAACGCCAACGGCCGTTGCTCGATGGCGGCGAGGATGGCCGCGGCCTTGTCGAGCACGCCGACATCGGTCGATACACTGGATCTCGTCACGCAGGAACTCTATCTCACATAGCGAGACGCTATCCCGGCGTCAGTCGGTGAGCACGAACGGAGCAGACATGGGTCAGACACTGATCGAGAAGGTGTGGGAGCGACACGTTGTCCGACGCGTCGAGGATGAGCCGGACCTGCTCTTCATCGACCTGCACCTCATCCACGAGGTCACGACGCCGCAAGCCTTCGACGGACTTCGGCTCGCTGGTCGCGGCGTCCGTCGGCCTGATCTCACCCTGGCCACCATGGACCACAACGTGCCGACCGACATCCCCGGCCTCGGCATGCACAACACCGAACTGGTGACCGACGAGGTCAGCCGGGCCCAGATGCTCGCGCTCGCCAAGAACTGCGACGAGTACGGCATCCCGATCTTCCCGATGGGCCACGCCAACCAGGGCATCGTGCACGTGATCGGGCCCGAGCTCGGTCTGACGCTTCCCGGTATGACGGTGGTGTGCGGCGACTCACACACCTCCACGCACGGCGCGTTCGGGTGCATCGCCTTCGGCATCGGTACGAGCGAAGTCGAGCACATCCTCGCCACGCAGACGCTCCCGCAGATCAAGCCGAAGACCATGCAGGTGGTCGTCGACGGTGACACGCCGGAAGGCGTCACGGCGAAAGACATCGTGCTCGCCATCATCGCCCGCATCGGCACCGGTGGCGGCATGGGCCACATCATCGAGTTCCGCGGGTCGGCCATACGCGCGCTTTCCATGGAAGGCCGCATGACCGTCTGCAACATGAGTATCGAGGGTGGCGCAAAGGCTGGTCTCATTGGTCCCGACGAAACGACGTTCGCATACCTTGAGGGTCGCGACTATGCGCCGAAGGGTGCCGAGTGGGAGGCGGCCGTTGCCGATTGGCGCACGCTGGTTACCGACGACGATGCGGTATTCGACAAGACGGTGATCATCGACGTAGCCACGCTGGAGCCGCACGTGAGCTGGGGCACCAACCCCGGGCAGACGCTGCCGATCAGCGCGGTGATTCCGTCACCGGACGAGTTCAGCGATCCGGTGGAGCGCAACGCCACCGAGCGGGCGCTCGACTACATGGGCCTTACCCCTGGCACGCTGATCCGCGACATCGAGGTCGACACCGTGTTCATCGGATCGTGCACCAACAGCCGCATCGAGGACCTTCGGGTGGCGGCGGGCATCCTCGAAGGTCGCACCCTAGCGCCAAACATACGTGCACTTATCGTCCCGGGATCGTACCGGGTCAAAGTGCAGGCCGAGGAGGAGGGCCTCGACAAGGTCTTCGTCGCCGCCGGCGCCGAGTGGCGCGAACCCGGCTGTTCGATGTGCCTCGGCATGAACCCCGATTCGCTCAAGCCAGGCCAGCGATCAGCATCGACCAGCAACCGGAACTTCGAGGGACGCCAAGGACGCGGCGCCCGCACCCATCTCGTCTCCCCCGCCGTCGCCGCGGCAACCGCCGTGGCCGGCCACCTCTCCACTCCCGCCGACCTTCCGGGCCGCTGAACCAAGGACGACCAGACCATGAACCCCGTCACCATCATCAGCGGCACTGCCGTCCCGCTCGACCGCAGCGACGTCGACACCGACCAGATCATCCCCTCGGATTGGCTCAAGCGCGTCGAACGCACCGGCTTCGGCAAGGGGCTCTTTGCCGAGTGGCGTGACGATCGCGACTTCGTGCTGAACCAGGAGCAGTACGCCGGCGCCCGCATCCTCATCACCGGCTCCAACTTCGGCACCGGTTCGTCGCGTGAGCATGCCGTGTGGGCATTGGAGGACTACGGCTTCCAGGCTGTCATCTCTCCCCGCTTCGGCGACATCTTCCGGAACAACGCGACGAAGGTCGGGCTCCTCCCGGTCCAGGTCAGCGCCGAGGTCGGCGAGCAACTCATGCGCGCCGTCGAGGCCGACCCCACGCTCGAGATCACCATCGACGTCGAGCGACG
>JANPDB010000839.1:0-2521 GCA_031431255.1 Acidimicrobiia bacterium
GACTGCGCGAAGATCGCATCTGAAAGGTGCCCTCCTGAAGAGCGGAATGGGTTGGTGTAGAGACCCCCATCCTCGCTGCTCAGCGGGCACTTTTCGCGGACGCGCCATCCATCAACCCCAAACCGCCACGGTGGATCCAGGATAAGCGGGGGTTCGGGTTTCATCCGTTCGGGGTGTGGTGCGACGAAACGAACGAACTCCTCGCCGCCATGCTGCGACCAGGGAACGCCGGTGCGAACAACACTGACGACCATCTTGTGCTCCTCGACCAAGCAATCGCCGCGCTACCCGAGCGATACCGCCGCGGCCACGGTGTCGGTGAAAGCGCCGACATGGTCGAAGTCGCTTTGCTCATCCGGGCCGACTCGGCTGGTGCGTCTCATGGCGTTGTGCGTGCAGTGCTGGAGGCGAACGCCGAGTACTCGATCGGCTTCCAAATCAACGGTCAGGTCCGCGACGCACTCCTCCTCATCCAAGAAGAACACTGGCGTCCCGCCATCGAAGCCGACGGGACCCGCCGTCCTGGTGCCGAGATCATCGAACTCACCGCACTTGTGGACCTGTCCGGGTGGGGACACCGGTGCCGGTTGATCTGTCGGCGTGAACGGCCCCACCCCGGAGCGCAACTCACCCTGTTCGACTCGATGGACGGGTGGCGTCACACCGCGTTCATCACCAACACCCGAGGCGACACCGCCACCCTCGAGCTACGTCACCGCGGCCACGCCCGAGTCGAAGACCGGGTCCGCTGCTGGAAAGCAACCGGCATGACCAATGTCCCGTTCGACGACTACGTCCGCAACCAGGCCTGGCTCACCGTGACGCTCATCGCGTCGAACCTCATCGCCTGGACACAACTCGTCTGCCTCGACGGTGAACTCGCCCGAGCCGAACCGAAAACGTTGCGATACCGCCTCTTCCACGTCGCCGCCCGCCTCTCACACACCCACCGCCGCCACGTGCTCCGCATCGACGCCACCTGGCCCTGGCGACACCACCTCGCCGGCGCCTTCACCCGGCTTCGAACACGCCTCGCCTGACCCACGTCACGGGTCACCACGGCGGACAACACCAAACCCGGGCAGTCACCCTTGAACAAACACGCCCCCACAACCACCCCACCCCACCACGACTATGCACACATACCAAAAACAGTCTCACCGGACCCCCGACCCGCACCCCGATGAACATTCGAGGCTAAACAACCAGATATCGACACCGAGCAAGAAGACGACAAATTAAAGCCGACGGAAAGAGCAACGAATCCCCCGATATTCGCGCCGCCAACACGGGCAATAACGATTCTGTAGAACAAACCGGCCAACGAACCAGCCACGGAACAAACCAGCAGCGCCAAACGCCAAGTGCCGGTCTGTGGGCGCCTTGCTTTCGCCAAGACCGCGACGACCGGCCCGATCAGAAGAACGGCAACAAGAGTCCAGCGACCGGAGTCGAAGAGGATGGGCCACTTCCTCAACTCGTCGTCACCGAACGGTTCCGACAAATCACCGAGAATTCGCACGGTGAGGGCGAACGACAAAAGAAGAAGCATCCCGACGGCGAGTCGTTCTACAGCCCTTCTGACACTCGTCCGCTCCAGAAGAGAACGCCAACGAGCATGCTGCGACTCCAAAGCCGACTTCACGTGGACTTGCCGATCAGAACTCGCTGAGCATCAGAAATACGCCCACTCAACACGTCGGCAGCATGGCGATCAGCGGCGCCAACAAGATGCGCATACGTGCCGAGCGTGGTGGCGGCGTTTGCGTGGCCCAGGCGTCCGGACACCGTGCGCACGTCGATGCCGGCCGAAAGCAAGTTGGTCGCCGTGAAGTGGCGGAGGTCGTGGAAGCGAATGCCCGTCAGTTCCAACTCGGCGCAAAGCCGGCGGAACGCGTGCGTAACCCGGTCGGGCCGCCAGGGCTCGACACCTCGTTCGTGATCGGAAAAGACAAACGCCTTCGGGTCCATCACCACGCCGCAGAACTCTGCACGAGACTCCACCCGAAGACGGTACCGCTGTAGTTGCAGCATCGTCCCATCATCGATTGCGATGCGTCTCGACTGATGCGTCTTCGTTTGCTTCTCGACGATCTCGTGTTCCGTCGTCTCAAAGATGGAGCGCTGGATAAGAAGCTCGGCGCGCTCATCATCGATATCCGACCACCGAAGGCCGCATAGTTCGCCTCGACGTGCTCCCGTGATGACTGCGAGATGGATGAGCGTCGCCAGCTCGGGGTACCGACTCGCTGCGGCTCGCTCGACCAAACGTGCGACCTCCTCCGGCGATGGCGGACGAGTTGCCGGCTTGCGAAGTCGTGGCGGTGATGCCTTTTCGGCGACGTTGATCGGCACCCAGTCCCATCGCACGCCTTGCTTTAGCGCTGATCGAATGATCGCGTGCGCCTGCCGAACCGTAGCGGGGGCGAGACCCTTCTTGGTGAGCGATCGGTAGAACCAGTCCAGCGTCGCCACGTCGAGCTTTCGGAGCTTGATCGGGCCGAGCGCCGGCTCGATGTGG
>JANPDB010000840.1:0-2068 GCA_031431255.1 Acidimicrobiia bacterium
GGCCGCTCCGCCGATCCCCAGAGCGCATCCTTCACCATCCACTCGAGCATCGGGTTCTTCTCCTCGATGACGATCACTTCGGTGAGGTCATGGCAGAACTTCCCGACGGCCGCGGCCTCCAGCGGGTAGGGCAAACGCAGCACCATCAGACGTATGCCAGCCGCGGCGATCTGCTCATCGGTGCGGAGGCCGAGACGCGATAACGCCTCGCGGGTCTCGGCCGCGGTGTATCCGCAGGCGGCAATCCCTATGCGCGCAGAGGGTCCCGGATCGATGACCACTCGGTTCAGGTCGTTCAGCGCACCGTAGGCCCGGGCGACCTCCAGACGGACCTCGACGATCTCACGCTCCACATCGAGGTTGTACGGCGGTACAAACAGCGCCGACGGCGACGGAGCGAACGGCAGGCCGTTGACCAGCCACTCGGGCATCACGGGCTGCACGCGTGACGGGTCGAGCGAGATGGCGGCGGTCCCGTCGGCAACATTGGCCACCATCTTCAGCCCGGCCCAAAGGCCACTGGCGCGCGACAGCGCAATGCCGTGGCGCCCGAGGTCGAGCGCGTCCTGCACGTCGACCGGATAGAGGATCGGAATCTTCAGGTCGATCAACGTGGCGTCGGAACTGCTCGGCACGGTGGACGACTTCGATGCGGGATCATCACCGACCACACAGAGCACGCCGCCGTGCCGATGGGCTCCGGCGTAGTTGGCGTGACGGATGGCGTCACACGCGCGGTCGATACCCGGAGCCTTCCCGAACCACATGCCCATGACGCCGTCGTAGCGACCCTCGCCGTGGCTCTGGGCCAACTGGCTACCCATCACGGCCGTGGCAGCGAGTTCCTCATTCAGTCCGGGACGGAACACGAACGGGAGGTCGTTCCCCACGAGCCTCTGAGCGATCTCCAACTCCCGGTCGAGGCTGGCCAGCGGCGAACCGGGGTAGCCCGATGCAAACGCTGCGGTGCGCAGACCGTTCGCCCGATCGACCCGAAGCTGCTCCACCATGATCCGGGCCACGGCCTGCACTCCCGACGCGAACACCGTGCCGCTGCTCGCGGTGATCCGATCGGAGAACGAGTACGTCGCTTTACGGGTGAGAGCCACGGGGGTCGGGGCGGGAGCAATGTCGGTCATGGTGCCTCCGTCAGCGTTGGCGAGAAGTCTCGCGACAGGAACGCTACCGGGGCCGCGCCCCGGTAACACCCAAGGCTGGCGACCGATCAGGCGGGAGTTCGGGGCTTTCGTTGCTCCCAGGGCAACGCTCACCCTGAACTCCGACAGGGCACCTCTTGCGACGGCATCGGGATCGCGGCGACAATGAAGCCCGGACGACGCCCGGCCGAGACGGAGCACGAAATGAGTTCCACCAACGACGCCCTGACCAACGAAACGGTCGAGTTGCTCCAGGCGTTGATCCGCAACGAATGCGTGAACGACGGCACGCCGGATTCGGGAGGGGAGCGACGCAACGCCGATCTGTTGCAGACGTTCTTGGAGGGTGCGGGACTCGACGTCGAACGCCTGACGCCGCACGGCGATCGGACATCGATCGTTGCCCGCATCGAGGGAAGCGACCCCTCGGCGGCGAAGCTGTGCCTTATGGGCCATACCGACGTCGTCCCGGTGAACCTCGCCGGATGGACCCGTGAGCCCTTCAGCGGTGATGTCATCGACGGCGAGGTGTGGGGTCGCGGGGCGCTCGACATGTTGTGTCTGACCTCGTCGATGGCCGTTGCGTTCAAGGACTTGGCCCGAAGCGGGTTCCGCCCCAAGGGCGATCTGATCTACTTCGGTGTCGCGGATGAAGAGGCGGGCGGCACTCACGGTGCGAAGTGGGTCATCGATCATCACTGGGACGCCGTCGCCTGCGACTACATGGTCACCGAGATGGGCGGTTTCTGGGCCGGCGATGGGAAATCGATCATGATGTCGACGGCCGAGAAGGGAGTGGCATGGCGTCGACTCACCATCGGTGGCACGCCGAGCCACGGATCGTCGCCGTACGCAACGGACAATGCCCTTGTGAAGGCGGCCGAGATCATTCGTCGGATCACGGCTCACGG
>JANPDB010000841.1:0-2209 GCA_031431255.1 Acidimicrobiia bacterium
GGCCTACGACTTCGCTCATCTCTACGCGACCCATGGTGTGACCCTGCAGATGGGCGGATCGGACCAGTGGGGCAACATCGTCTCGGGAGTGGATCTCGTGCGGCGACTTCACGGCGGCTCGGCGTTCGCGCTCACGTGCCCCCTGCTCCTCAAGGCCGACGGCACCAAGTTCGGCAAGAGCGAGAGCGGCGCGGTCTGGCTCACTGCCGACCGGACAACGCCGTACCAGTTCCATCAGTTCTGGCTGAACGCGGGCGACGCCGACGTGATCCGATTCCTGAAGATCTTCACCTTCCGCACCCGGGAGGAGATCGCGGAGCTCGAGGATGCCCTTGCCGCCGCCCCTGGTGAACGTGCGGCCCAGCGCGCTCTCGCCGACGACGTGACGACGCTCGTGCACGGCGCCGACGCGTGTGCTCGGGCGCAGGCCATCGCCCGGGCCCTGTTCACCGGTGACGTCCGCGGTCTCGACGCCGCCACACTTGCCGAGGCGCTTCCGGGGATGCCGTCCACGGGCTTTCCAGGGGCCGTTCCGGGCGAGACGGACCTCGTCGACGTGCTCGTGAACATCGGACTGGCCCAGAGCCGCCGTCAGGCTCGCGAGTTCCTCGACAACGGATCGATCTCCGTCAACGGCGACAGGGTCGGCGCCGACCGTCAGCTGTCGAACGCCGACCGCCTGCCGGGCGATGTGATCCTCCTGCGTCGAGGCAAGAAGCAGTGGCACGCCACGCTCTGGGGCTGACGGAGGGAGGCTCCGGGCTGGGCAGAAGCGGCGTCGAGGAGGGACGTCAGCAGGGCCCACCGGAGCGGGCAATGCCGTCACGGTCGAGCCACCCGACCACGTCGACGGTGAGTTGCGTCCCGTTGGCGCTCACGTAGAACGCCGTTCGTGCGTCGGCCCCCACCGGGACGAGGTAGAGCGCCGAAGCGGTCTGCCCGGCGACGAGGTTGACGGCGAGCGACGGTGTCTGCCCGCCCGTCGGAACCACCGACAGATCGAGGGGGCCCGAGACCTGGGTTGCGCCGACAGCGAGAATGACCCCCGTCGGGGTCTGGGTTCCGCCGATCGCCGGTGGAACCTTCGCGATTCCGGTGGTCGGGATGTCGAACGGACGAGCCGGGGTCACCAGGTCCTTCAGGCCGCCGAGACCGCTCACCGTGTCGAGGACGCGGCACGGTTCGAGCACGACGGCAGACGGTTCGGTTGCTGCGCCCGGTGCGCTGATGACCCATCCGACGACGGAGATGGCGAGCCCGGCCGGGCCGGCGGTGGTCGTGACCCGCACCAGACCGTTCGAACCTACCGGAACAGCGACACGTGACACCGTGGTGGCGCCGGCCACGAAACCCACGGTGGCACCGACGACGGACCGGGCGTAATCGGGGGCGACCGGGTTCACCGAGATCGTGCCGACCTGCGCCGGATTCGCCGCAGTGATGTCGAGGATGACCGTGCCGGTGCCCGAAGCGGCAAGACCGACGGCCCCTCGGACGTCGGCTTCGACCTTGCCTCCGGCGGCGAGCTTGGCCACCTCGGCCGCGCCGAGATCGATCACGCGTCCCGCTCCGGGGATGAACACCGTTGCCCGGGCCGGGGGCTTGGCCGCCGCGCCGGCGATCGTGGTCGTCGAGGCGCCGGGCTTTGCCGTGGTCGACGCCGAGGCCGGAGACGTCTCGATGGTGGTGGTCGTCGCCTTCGCCGTGGCCGAACCGCTCGAGGTGTCGGACTTCTTCTTCGTGGTCGTCGTCACCGAGGACTTCTTCTTCGTGGTCGTCGTGACCGACGATTTCTTCTTCGTCGTTTTCGTGGCCGCGTCCGACGGCGCTGGTGACGACCCCAGCAACGCGACAACGAGCACGCCGGCGAGGCCGAACGCTCCAGTGCGGAATGCCTTCGAGGATGAGGTGCCGAACCCGGGGAAGGTCATGACGATCACGATACCGGACGGGCCATGTTGGTCGGGGTTGTTCGGATTCACCTCGGGAGGATGCCGCTGGTCAGCGTTCGATCGCCGCGGGGTCGTCGACGACGAAGCGCCACAGACGGTCCCGCGCAACCGAGATGCCGACGCGCGGAGTCGCTGTCCACGCCATCGTCCCGTTGATCGGTGTGCGGAGGAGCCTGACCGGCGCGCCGCCGCTCAGCAGGTCGACATCGTTGTGCCGACGATCGATGCCGAGAGCGGCCGTGAGCTTGCCCGGCCCG
>JANPDB010000842.1:0-4403 GCA_031431255.1 Acidimicrobiia bacterium
TCGCTTCGGGGGGCTGTGGACGGATCGCGTCGATGCAAACACGCAATTGGAGCACCGATTGGTTTCCGGGCGGGTCTCGTCCGACCTCGTTCCCGCCCTGAGCCGTTGGATCACCGACGGCTATGTCATCCTGCCGGGCGCAGCCGAGCCCGCGCTCTGCGACCGCTTTGCCGATGAGCTCGCCCAGGCCTGGCGAGACGGACATCCCGAGCAGATCGTGGTCGACTCCACGACAGGCGTTGCGCGTCGACTTGGAGCCGGGGATGAGACGCGCCTCGCCCGGGCCGTCGATGCTCACGTCCATTTCGCCAGCGCTCGGGAACTTCTCCGATCACCGCGGGTCACGGAGTTCGTCCGGGCGGTGTTCGATGCCGATCCCCTGTACTTCCAGTCGCTGGTCTTCGAGACGGGTTCGGAACAGGGACTCCATCAGGACACCGCCTTCGTCGTCGTCGACCGGCCGCTCGAACTGGTTGGTGTGTGGGTCGCGTTGGAAGACGTGCGACCGGGCGCCGGGGAGCTCCGGTACGCACCGGGCAGCCATCGCCTTGCCGATCACTGCTTCGCCCCCGGTCGGCGCCACTTCGATGCGGGAGTCGACGGACATGACGCGCATGTGTCGTATTACCCGTCAATTGCCCGTCGTTGCGACGGTGCTGGCCTGTCCGTCGACCACTTCCGGCCGAAGAAGGGGGACGTGCTCATCTGGTCGGCGGACCTGGTCCATGGTGGCGCGCCGATCACGGACCCCACGCTGACCCGCCGCAGCCTGGTGGCACACGCGTGCCCGCTCGATACTCCCGATCGGGCGGCGGCCCGGCCGCACTTCTTCTCGTTCCTCCCGGGAAATCGGACCACGAAGGCTCTCCCGGACAGCGGCGCTCGCTACGCGAGCCAATATCACGTCCTTTCCCCGGACGATGGGCCTCCAGCCGACGTCAGTTCCCGGTGATCAGATAGCTGAGGATCCGGTCGGCCGTCTGCGGCGCCCATTCCCTAAAGCCGGTCCAGTGTCCGAAACGGTCTCGTAGGTGCTCGGCCGCGGCCCGGGTCACGTCACCACGGACCCGTTCGGTCATGGCCACTCCATCCTCGCCCGGGCGAGGTGCCTGGCCACCCACGACGCCGTACTCGATCGTCGTGGCATCGACCAGGCGCAGGAAGTACTCCCGGTAATCCGCCACCCAGTGGCGTCCACCGGGTCCGGTGTGACCGCCGGCGACGAGATCGAAATCGAGGGTAACCGCGGCGTCGAGGGTGTCGAGATAGCCGCGGAAATCGGTGTCCGGAAGGTTGCGGTACGGAGCGGTGTCCGGCTCGACGCCGTCGACCCAGATCAGCAGCCGTCCGCGGTCGGTGGGAGCGAGGAACAACAGGTTCGAGTCGGAGTGATTCGGTCCGAAGAAGCGGACCTCCAACCGGATGGGGCCGTCGGTGAGAACGTCCCCGTCACCGATGAAGCGGTTCGGCTCGAGCACGTCTGCGTCGTTGCGTCGGGCGATCCGGCGTCCCGCTTCTTCGTGGGCGCAGATTTCCGCGTCGTCGCCACCGATGAGGGACCGGGCGCCGCAGATGTGATCGCGATGATCGTGGGAGTAGACGACGCGGGTGACCGGTAGCGAGGTGACGCTGCGTATGGCTTCGCGATACGCCGTCGCGGCGGCGTCGCTGATCGGATCGATCGCCGTGACGCCTCGTCTTCCGACGAAGAAGGCACTCAGGTAAAAGCCTTCCTGCCATCGGAAGAGGAAGGTGCCGCGGCCGAGCGAGTCAACCTGCCAACTGGTGCCCGCGGCCATGGGTGCACAGTAGGTGGCGAAGGGCGGGTGCCTGCGCCCACCTTCGGGAACGGTCGCCGTCCGTCGCTCGACGCGTAACCGGTCAGCCCCGGAGCTCACGTCGAGGGTCAGGGGATGGTGGTTGTCGTCGTTGTCGTCGTTGTGATTGTCGTCGTCGTTGGTGTTGTTGTTGGTGTTGGTGTTGTCGTCGGGATGGTTGTTGTGGTGGTCGGGATGGTTGTTGTGGTGGTGGTCGCTGTCGGGACGGTTGTGGTCGCGGTGGTCGGCGGAGAACTCGTGGTTGTCGTCGTCGGGTTGCTCGGGGTCGGCGAGATGTCCAGCCGCGCATCACCCTGGGCGCTGTTGTTCTTGTAGTTCACGACGACGGTGTGCCGCCCGGCCGTGAGCTTGGGTGTGGCCCACACCTCGATGGTCGGGCTGAGTCCCCATTTCTCCAGGATCTGGCGTCCGTCGACCCAGATGCGCATCGAGTCGTCGCTCTTCGTCGTGAAGCGGGTCACGCCGGCGGCGAAGATGAATTCACCTGTCCACGACGCGCTGAAGTTGGTGAACGAGTTCATGCCGGGCGGTTTTGAGCTTGAGCTGTAACGCTCATCGAGCGTCGGGTCACACACCGTGGAGACTGGAGTGCCGGTGACCGTCGTGTTGTTGAAAAACTGCACGAGCCATTCACCCGGGTTGCACGAGATGGTGGCGGCCCCACCGGCAGAGAGCGGCGCGGGTGACGGCATCGGCGCACTGACCGGTCCGCTGGCAAAAGCGGGGGTGAACGCAAGCGCTGCCCGTGACGATCCGTTCTTCGGACGATACGTGGCCTCGATGGTGTGGATGCCTGCGCTGAGGACTATCTCCGTCAGTGCCGTGAGCGTGTCCGTGTCGTCGGAGCCCGAGCCCTGTTTGAAGACCCGCGTGCCGTCGATCGACATCGACGCCACGTCATCACCGGTCGAGAAGAAGGTGTAGGTCTGAGAACTAGCCACGGTCACCGTTGCCGTCCAGGAGGCTTCGAATGACGACGAGATCCCGGGCATCGGCGACGCGCCGTTCGCCAGGGAGAGGTTGAGGCTCGTCTCGCACTGGACTGCCTGAGTTGACCCGGACGTGTAGATGGCCCGCCAGGCGCCCGGGCACGTCGCCGGCGACGTCGTCGTCGCGGGTGGGACGGTCGCTGTCGGCGGCGGTGTGGTCGTCGGCGCGATCGGCGGCGCAGTCGGCGCGATGGTCGTTGTTGTCGTGGTCGTTGTCGTGGCCGCCGTCGTCGTGGTGGTCGCAGCGGTGGTCGTCGTCGGAGCGGTCGTGGTCGTGATCGGTGACCGTGTTGTTGTGGTGCTGAGGCGTGTCGTCGTGGTGGTGGCCGGTGACGACGGCGGAGGTGTGTCGGCAACCGGCCGTGTGGTGGGTGGCGCCGCCGTGACGGGGATCGTTCCGCTGATCCAGCCGTCGAGGAGCGTGGTCGATGTCGACGGAATCGGCGGTCGAGTCGAGGCGACAGGGGTGACCGGGGTGACCGAGGTGGTCGGGAACAGGTCGGCGGGGACGGTGGTCGGTGTGTCGGCCCCGGTGCCGGCATCGCGCAGCGCAGGGGGTTGGGACGTCGGGGAACGGTCCGTTCGCTCGCGCTCGCGGACGAGGACGGCGGGGGTTTCCGACCGGATCGGTCGCAGTGCCAGGTTGTCGGGCGCGGCCGACGGCGCGAGGGTGGTGGTCACGGCGAGGGCCAGGGTGGACACGGTCGTCTTGGCCGTGGCCGCCGCGGCTGCCAGGGGCGAGGCCACCACGGTCCCGGCTCCGCCGCTGAAGAAGACCAGCCCGCTCTCCGGAGCCGATTGCGCGGCCATCTGCATACCTCGGACAAACGGCGCGGCCACGGAAACGCCGGTTGATGCACTCACGCCGCCCGAAACCGTCTGCACGATGCTCGCGACGGGCCCGTTGCCGGAGGCCAGGTGACTGACCACGCTGGAGACCAATCCGGCCGACCTTCGCGTCTTCTTCGATCCCACCTTGAGGAAAGCTCGAACCACGGCAGGGTCGAAGTGCGTCCCCGAGCACTTCACCAGTTCCGCCCGCGCATCCTCGTACGACATGGGCTTCTTGTACGAACGCGCCGCCGTCATGACCTCGAAGCTGTCGGCCACGGCCACGATCCGGGCCTGCAGCGCGATCTGCTCGCCCTTGAGTCCGAGCGGGTATCCGGTGCCGTCCCATCGCTCATGGTGTTCCTCGATGACGCGGGCCGACTCCCCCAGCCACGCTCGGAGCGGACCGATCCGGTCGTGCCCTTCCATCGGGTGCGACTGGATGATTGCCCATTCCTCGGCGTCCGGCTTGCCGGGTTTGTTCAGGATTTCGGCTGGAACCGCCAGTTTTCCGATGTCGTGGAGGACCGAGGCCCACCGCAGGCGGTTTCGCTCGACCTCGCTCAGGCCCATCTCCTGGGCGATCACTTCGGACAACGCCCGCACCTTCTCGGTATGACCACGCGTCTTGCGGTCATGGCGGTTGAGCGCCTCGATCAGATCCAGCACCTGGAGCGCCGCCTGTTGGGGGTCGTCGGCGAGGCCCTGGGCCATGAACTCGCGGATGACCCGCTCACCGTTCGCC
>JANPDB010000843.1:0-4712 GCA_031431255.1 Acidimicrobiia bacterium
GGCCAGGAGCGCTCGTGGGCGGGCCGGTGAGCGCGTTCAGGTGGTGATGTTGATGGTGCGGAGGTTGTTGAGGATGGTGGTGAAGGTGTTGGCCCAGGGCCAGCGGGTGGGGAGGTGCAGGGTGTAGCGGCGGGCGGAATGGGCCATGCGGCCGGGTGTGGCGATGAGTGTTCGGCGGGTTGTGGCGCCGGTGATTAGGCAGTGTTTGGCGGTGCCGATCGACAGGGTCCATCGGATGAGGTTGTGGGCGAGGACGGCGAGGGCGAGCCATGCGCCGTTGGCGTTGAATCGGCCGGATGGGCAGTGGGCGAGGCCGTTGTCTTTGAGGTCGCGGATGGCGAGTTCGACAACGGCGTGGGCACGGTGGTGAAGGTCTTCGATGCCGGTTGGTCCGGTGCGGTTGGTGACGAATGCGTGGTGGTCCCAGTTCGCGAACAAGGCCTGCTGGTTGGCGTCGAGGAGGTGCACTCGACGCACGATGAGGCGTCGTGTCGGGTTGTTGTCGTAGTCCGTCTCGGCGATTTCGCAGTAGCCGCTGTCGGGGTAGTCGGCGAGGGGATGCCAGCGGCAACTGTCACCGTTTGGGGCGATGTCGTCGATGAGACGGCGTATCGTCGGGATCTGGCGCACGGTGATCGAGTATTCCCAGCGGTTCTTGTCGCAGAACTCGATCACCGTTTTCGACCAGAACCCCGAATCGCAACGCAACACGACACTGCCGGTCCACCCGGCATGGGTCAGGTGGCCACGGAGTTCTTGGAGGAACCGTTTCATGCCGCGGGCGGTGTTCGCTGAGCCCTTGCGCATCCGGGCGGCCAACACTTCACCGGTATCGGCCCGGAGCGCGAGGAGCGGGTGATAACCACGAACTTTCGTGTACCCGAACGCAGCGCCTTGTTTTTGGTGGCCGTAGACCTGGCAGATCGTCGAGTCGATATCGATAACCAACGCCTTGGTGATGTCGGGTCCGCCGCCTGCGGCCCATGCCCGACGGAGGGCTTCGGTGTTCACCGAGTCGAACTGGCGGACATTGCCGAAAGTATGTCCACGTAGGAACGTGCCGAGCGTCGATGGTGCCATCACGGTGTGGCCGAGCACCGCTGCCGACGACCCGGCACGAAGGACGTCGGCGTCGTCGATCGAGTCGCCGCCGTGCGATCATCGAGTGGACCAGCGTCAAGGCTTTGCGTCCGGGCCGCGATCCTGCCGATGAATCTTGGAGGCGGACCTTGGTGTTGATCAACTCTTCGAGGCCGAGGTGCTGTGCCGTGGTTGCGGGCAGGATCAGTCCGGCGTTAGCGACCAAATTGTCATCATCGAAGATCACAGCGATGGTGTCGAGACTGCGCGAAGATCGCATCTGAAAGGTGCCCTCCTGAGGAGCTGAACCGGTTGGTGTCGTAACCCCGATTCTTCCTGCTCAGTGGGCACTTTTCGCGGACGCGCAACCCATCAACCCCAAACCGCCACGGTGGATCCAGGCTGAAGCTCGGGCGCAAGCCGAAAATCGAGCACGACGCAAACGCCGCGCAGCCGGTTACAGAGCGACCCTGATGAACTCCAGCCTCAAGGCTTTCACCTCTCCGCACCCACATCGTGCACAAGAGGCCGGTGATGCAGCGGCCGATGGTGTCTGCGCACTGAGTGAAGTGTGTGCCACGAGCGGGGATTTCACGCTGGACGGCGGGCGGTCGGGTGTTGGTGTACCTGTGGTGTTGGGCGAAGTGGATGGCCTCGGCGGTTTCATGGCCGCTCCCGTGGCAACACTGTGGGCGAAGGTTCGGTGCCGAGCGTGGCGCAGAGTCAGTCGATGTCTACGACCCGACGTTACGAACTCCAGCCTCGACGCGAGACCTCGGCTCGCAGTGCGCCCATGGCCCGCTTCGTTCCGAAGAGTCCGTGCTCGTGGTCGCGGTCATAGGTCCAGGCGGCCTGGACCCGTTGCGCCCTCGCCTCAGCGATACCGAGGCGTCGGGCGAGTCCTCGTGCGTAGACGTTGAGGCCGACTTGGCGCGCTGGCCCCGCATCGAGGAGGAGTTCGGCGGCGCGGGCCAGGTCACCCTCGACGTAGGCCAGTTCGGCAAGCAGAAGGACCGACTCGTTGGCTTCACGGCTGTATCGACCCAGGATTGCCCGTTCGGCGTGGGCACGAACGAGTCGTTTCGCTTCTTCGTGTTCACCCAAAGCAAAGCGGGCCAGCGCCTCGAATTCGTCACCGGTGGCAAAATGAAGCCCCTCAAGAATCGCACCGGGGCGTGCGGCAAGGATCTCCAGCGCCTTGTGTGGCTGATCCAGCATCAGATAGCACCCGGCGGCCAGGGGGACCGCTCCGAACACGCCAATCCACGGGCTGTAGCGTCCCACCCGTGCTTCTGCGTTGATCGCCGCGATGGCAAGATTCAGCGCCCCAGCGAAATCATCAGTTGTCGCTGCCGCTGCGGCCCGCCAGAAGTTCACCGAAGTCGACGCGGTCTCGATGTCAGACGATGGAGAAGTCCGGATCGCATCGTCGAGCATGTCGTTCGCTCGATCGAGAAGGGCCGTGCCACGTTCACGGTCGCTGGAAAGCAGTTGCGCTCCAAGGGTTGCGAGACACCCGATGCGTAACGCAAGAACGTTTGATTTCTCCAAGGGAGCAACCATGCGCACACAAGCGGGAAGTTCATCGAGCATCGCAAGGGCTATGGCTGTATTCCATCGAAGATGGTCGGTGAACTCGGGGTCGATCGTCGCCCAGTGTTCGATCGCGCGCTGTTGCATGGCCAGACACTCAATCGCCCGGCCCCGAAACGAAAAGGCTGCTGCGGCGCTGTGCACCAACTCCGCAGCGGACCGCCACTTGCCTGTCGAGGTACCCCATTCGAAGGCAGACGCAACGTTGCTCAAGTCGTTCCGCAGCTCACCAATCAACCCAATGTCAGGAACGAGCAGCCGATCGGGCGAGAACGCCCGACCGTGAAAGTACGCCAGATGCCGACCGCGCGCCGCCGCTGCTTCACCCACATCCGCGAGACGATCCTCCGCATAGGCCTTCACCGTTTCCAGGAGCGAGAACCGCGCACCCGTGGACCGGTCATTTCGGGCGACAAGTGATTTCGAGATCAGCGCCTGCACGATCCGCAACGCCTCAGACCTCGGCATGTCCGCAACCGCGGCAACAGCCGCCCCATCGAACCCGTCGACAAACACCCCCAACGCACGAAATACCCGCTGCTCCTCGGCAGTGAGAAGCGTGTAACTCCAATCGAGCGTTGCTTCAAGTGTCCGTTGACGCTGTCGTCGACGACCACCCGACAACAAATTGAATCGGTCAGTTAGACCGGCCAACAGCTCCGTCGGCGTCATCACCTGAACCCTCGCCGCCGCCAACTCGATCGCGAGAGGCATGCCATCAAGATGCGTGCACAACGACGAAACAACCGCAGCATCATCCCCTCGCAACTTGAACGTCGGATCAATCGCAACCGCCCGATCCAGAAATAGCTCCACCGCAGCCGAGTCAACCGAATCCGTCGGAAGAGAACCGAGCGGCACCACCAGCTCACCCTCCACGTTGAGCGCCTCGCGGCTCGTCGCAAGAATCGACGACAACCCCGGAACCGCAAGAAACGCCTCGACAACGTCCGCGCACGCATCAACCACGTGCTCGCAGTTGTCGAGAACAACCAGCGCGTTCCTCTCGGTCAAATACCTGATGATCTGCCCGACCGGATCCGCACCGCGCAACGTCAACATCAACGACCCCGCGATCGCGTACGGAACATCAGCCGCATTCATCACCGCGCTCAGATCAACAAACCACACACCACCCGCACGATCATTCAACTCGGCTTCGCCCACCGCAACAGCCAGCCGCGTCTTCCCCGACCCACCCACCGCGGTGATCGTCACCAACCGACCAGCCACGAGAAGCTGCCGCACCCGGGAAACATCCACCTCGCGACCGACGAACCGGGTCGAACGAACTGGCAGGTTTGTCGGACGTGTCGCCGACACACGAACCGGCGGAAACACCGAATCGCCCAACTGGAACAACTGCGGTTTCCCCGGCACGTCCCGCAGGGACTGGGCGCCCAGATCGGTGACGTCGACAATCTCCGCCATCACACGAACCGACTCCGTCAACAACACCTGACCGCCATGCCCCGCAGCCGCGACCCGGGCCGCTGTATTCACCACCGGCCCGAAATAGTCACCGTCACGTTCCTCCGCCTCCCCCACATGAAGACCTACCCGAACCCGCAACGACGGACCGGGCCACTCCAGCCCACTGAGCTGCGCCTGGATAGAACGTGCCGCGCCGACCGCATCCGATGCCCGACCAAACGCCGCCGCGAACGAATCCCCCGCCCTCGAAAACACGTACCCGCCATTCGACTCAACACGTTCGCGAAGCACACGATCATGCAACGCCAAAGAAGCCGACATTGCGGTCCTATCCAACGCCCACAGCCGGGTTGAACCCTCAACATCGGTGAACAGAAACGTGACCGTCCCGGACGGCCTCACACCGTCACTCCCCGATCCCATAGCGCATTGTTCCACACACCCACACCCGACACCCTCCCCGCCACGCAGAACGACACCCGATATCCCGATCAGCCATAACCAACCGCCGCTCGGTAACAGCCCTATGAGCAGTCTTCGTCGGTTGTGGCTCCCAGACGATCGCGCCTCAAGGTCGTTCGTCCTCGCTTCGCTGTGGGCGCTCC
>JANPDB010000844.1:0-1799 GCA_031431255.1 Acidimicrobiia bacterium
GTCTTGAGCAGACCGGCATAGAGGAGGTAGCCGCCGAGCACACCCTGGAGGCGATCGTTGATCTCGTCGGTGTGCATGAGCACCTTGTCGCCGCGAAGAATCCAGGCGCGCATCTGCGGATAGAGGGCGCTGACGATCATCTTGGGGTCGTCATGGGTCCCGAACGGGACATGCTCGTACGGGACGTGGAGTTCCTCGTAGGCGTGGAGGTTGTGCGGCGACGGCATCAACGAAACAACGCGAGCGAAGCCCTTCTCGCGGATCCAGATGATCTCTTCGTGACGACGAACGCGTCGATGGTTGCTCGTGTGCCCACCCGGTCGTTCGCAGATCGCGATCGCATCCTTGATGACCCAACAGAAATTTCGAGGCTCGATGCCCTTCGACCATTTGCCTCGCACGTCGGCTCCTTTGCCCCGTTCCGAACATGGCTGCGTGTGGGAACGCTCGTGAGTGTACCGACGGCATCTCCGCCAGATATGCGAAACGGCCCGACTTCTCGGTGTTTCACCGAAAAGTCGGACCATTCGCGTCGATGGTGAGGCTGATGCCGGGAGGCGGGGATCAGGCCCCACCGATGACGATCAGCTGGTCGGGCCGGCGCCCAATTGCGGGCGCGGACGACGCGGCCGAGCCACCCCCGACGGTGCCGGCGGCGGCGACACGTCGTCGTCACCCCGCAAACCCTCCTTGGCGCCCTTCCAGGCGCGCCCGGCGCGGTTGCGGACCTTGCCCAGCGCTCCGGTGCGGCGGGTCGCACCGACGAGCTCGGGCTCGGAGACGCCGAGGGGCGTCGGGTCGATCGGCGCCAGCTGGGGCTTCGACCGCACTTCCGGCTTCTCCTCCCACTTGGGAAGGTCCTTGAAGAGCTCGTCGATGTCGGACTTCTCGAGCGTCTCTTTCTTCAATAGCGTCTCGGCGAAGTTGTTCAGGACGTCGCGATGCTTGGTCAGGATGCCCTCGGCCGTGGCGTGTGCAGCATCCAAGAATTTGCGCAACTCGCTGTCGATCTTGGCGGCAGTCGCTCCCGAGTAGTTGACCCGGGTGCCGAAGTCGCGTCCCATGAAGACCTCGGCGTCGCCAGCACTGAGTGAGAGCAGACCGACCTCGTCACTCATTCCGTACTTCGTGATCATCGCTCGCGAGATCTCCGAGGCACGTTCGAGGTCGTTGGACGCCCCCGTCGTGACGTTCCCGGCGCCGAAGACGAGCTCTTCGGCCGTGCGTCCACCGAGGAGCATGGCGAGGAGGTCGCGCAACCCGGAGCGGCTCCGTGAGTAACGGTCCTCCGTCGGCAGTGAGATGGTGACGCCGAGTGCGCGTCCACGGGGGATGATCGTGACCTTGTGCACGGGGTCGCAGCCTTCGAGCACATGGCCGACAAGGGCATGCCCTGCTTCGTGGTACGCGGTGATGCGGAGTTCGTCGGCGGGCATGACTCTGGACTTCTTCTCCGCACCCATCATCACCCGATCGGCGGCTGCTTCCATCTCCGACTGGCCGATGACGGTCTTGCCGCGGCGCGCCGAGATGAGCGCGGCTTCGTTGAGGAGGTTGGCGATGTCGGCGCCGCTCATGCCGGGGGTTCCCCGGGCGATCACGTCGAGGTCGACCTCTGGAGCCAACGGCTTGCCCTTGGCATGAACCCGGAAGACGGCCTTGCGACCCTCGAGGTCAGGCAGGTCGACGCTGATCTGGCGATCGAATCGTCCTGGACGGAGGAGCGCCGGGTCCAAGATGTCGGGCCGGTTGGTGGCGGCGATCATGATGACGCCGGTGCGGACTTCGAAGCCGTCCAT
>JANPDB010000845.1:0-6745 GCA_031431255.1 Acidimicrobiia bacterium
ATTCCGGGATTCGGTTCGTTCTCGGTATCGGACCGCAAGGCCCGTACCGGTCGCAACCCGCAAACCGGTGCAACCATCAAGATCGCTGCGTCGAAGAGTCCGAAGTTTACGGCCGGCTCCGGATTCAAGGCTGCGGTTAACGCCAAAGGCAAAGCGAAGGCCGCCAAGGCTCCTGCAAAGAAGGGGAAGTAACCACATGGCAACGAAGAAAGCAGCAGCTCCCGCGAAGAAGGCTCCGGCCAAGAAAGCGGCAGCGAAGAAGGCAGCTCCGGCCAAGAAGGCAGCTCCGGATAAGAAGGCAGCAGAGAAGAATGACGCTCCGGCTAAGAAGGCAGCTGGGAAGTAGGCCTCTCCGGCGAAGAAGCCAGCTGTGAAGAAGGCCGCTCCGGCCAAGAAGGCAGCAGCCAAGAAGGCCGCTCCGGCCAAGAAGGCAGCAGCCAAGAAGTAGCTCGTAGCATCGGCAGGGCGAGGCACTCGTTGTGTCTCGCTCCAGCCGACCTCGCTGGTCGAGCAATCGATCTACAGCGAAGTCAACAACGCAAACGCCTCGCCGGTCTCATGACTGGCGAGGCGTCCTGCGTTACGGGCCTCTTCGAAGACCGTGACTCGGAACGAAGTGACGGCGTCGTTGTCGCCCGACACGCTCGGCTCCGACGCGATGCGCATGGTCGTCTCGTACTGGCTCTCGTGTTGCAGCAGCGCAGTCACCTTGGCCTCGAGCGCAGTCTCGTCGCAGGTCTCGACATGGCTCACCTCGTCGGCCTCCCAGAGGAGCAAGGCCGAGGGGCGATGGGGCGCCAGGTGCTGCTCGGGGAAGAACTTGGGATCACGCGCTGCGACGATCCCCTCGCATGCCAAGAGGCCGGCATGGCGATGGTCGGGGTGAATGCGGTAACGACGCCACGGGTCATGTCCGAGGACCACGTCGGGAGCGAAGGTGCGTATCCAGTGGCACACCTCCCATCGTTGCCGGAGTCCGGAGTCGAGTTCGCCGTCGATCCAGCCGAGGAACACTACGTGCGCATCGCTGGTGCCGCCCAGGGCGCGTGCAGCGGCTCGCTGCTCCCGCTGACGCGTCACGACCAGTTCGGCAGGGTCGATGCGATGATCCCAGGTGCCTTTCGATCCGTCCGTCAGGACGAGATGGAAGATCTCACACCCCCGGGCTGCCCATTTCGCCAGTGTCGCTCCACATCCGAACTCGACATCGTCGGGATGAGCGGCGATTGCGAGCGCTCGCTTCGGAACGGGCAGGTCCACCGAGACCGCGTGCACTCCGGGCGGACGAAGGTGGTACGAATCGGGAATGCTCATCGGTCACCGCCGAGGTGTCTCGTGCCGTTCATGATCTCGTCGAGGTCTTCGGGAAGATCGACATCGTGGTTGAGATCGGGATCGTGTGAAACCGTGGTGCTGATACCTAGAGCAACCCCGAGCGCGAGTGCCTGGTCGAGGTGCTTGCGAAACGACCCGACGCCGTAGCTGAACTCGAACCGCTCGAGCACGTCGGGGCGAAGCGGAAGCGACATGGCGTTGGTGCCGTCGAGTCGATGGTCGGGCACGAGCACGATCCCTGAGGATTCGGCGAGCCACCGGAGGTCTCGGGCGAGCGGAAGGTCGCTGTGCACGATCACGGCGCGCTCGACACCCATGGACTGGAGTTCGCGCACGGCGAGATGAACCGCAGCATTGAGTCCGCGTCCCTCCTCGCGAAGCACGGAGAGGCTCCGCGACTGCGCCCAGCGTGCCACCCCTTCGTCATCACACACGATCGCCACAGGGAGGCTGTGAGCGGCATCGACGACGGTGTTGGCGAAGCGTTGCGCAAGAACCGAGCGCGCCTCCTCGCTCAAACTGGACGACAGCCGACGTTTCGCCTCACCGAACGACTTCACAGGTATGAGGACGACCGATGGTCCGAGCTCGTGCGGCGTCGACATGAAGCCATCGAACCTAATCCTCCGCCATGGCGATGCACCAGAACTGCTGACCAGAACTCCGTCAGGCCTGATCGAGCGTTGCAACCGCGGCGGCGGACGCTTTGCTCGCGACGACTCCGGGACTCGCCTCATCGGTGAGCACCAGCTGACTCCATCGCCCATCGGCCGCGAACGGCATCGCCTTCGGCGCGCGGCCCATCACGCCAAGGCTGAGAACGAGTCCGTCCTTCACGCCCCAGAGTTGGTAGGTCCGCCCGATCGGAAGGGTCGGCAGGGTGTCGCCGATGATGTACCCCTCGCCGTCGGCGGCCAGAAGCACGTGGCCAAGCGCACTTCCCGTGGCGCTCACGAGCTGCACGTTTCGAGCGGAAGGATCGTTCTCCAACTGGGCGAGTCGGAGTGCGACGGGTGAGGTCTTGCGCAGCGCATCGATCTGTCCGAGCAGTTGGGACGACCTTGCCCGCTCGATGGCGACATCCGAACGAAGACCTTGGTTCTTCGACGTGGCCGATCGGAGGGCAGCGTTCCGGTCGAGTGCGATTCCGGACGACGCCACGGCGACAACGACTGCGGCGGCCGATGCGATGGCCCATGTTCTACCGGCTGTCGTTCCGCCTTGGCCTGCGATGCGCATGCCCCCTCCGAGGGGCGGCATCGACGGACGAGCACGCCGGAGACCGAACCGGGATTTCGATTTCGGAGTGCGGATCGGAGCCGGCAGGGACGAAGCTCCGGAATCGGGAATGGCGATGGGATCGGACATCGCCGTTGCCGTGTCACCGAGCCGATCGGCGATTCGGGTCCACAAATCGTGCGGTGCCGCGATCACCGAGTTCCCGATCGCGCTGGCGACGTGGCGGTGACTGTCGAGTTCGGCGCGTGCGCGGGGCGAGCGGACGACGTAGTCCTCGACTGCTGCGCGCTCGACGGGGTCATCGATGGCGTCGAGGGCGTGCACGCCGAGCAACTCATCGAGTTCCGCGTCGGTCCATCGCCGCGGGGCGAGAGGAGAGTCGTGGGCTCTTCGATTGTCAGAGTCGTGCTGTTCGGTCATGTCCCCCACCCGGGCGTTGTCGTACCGGTTCTTCGTTGCTCGGGCAACTGTGGATCTTCGCTGTGGGCAAGATCGTGCAGGTGGCGGCGCATCGACTTGAGGCCGTTGCGGATCCTGCTCTTCACCGTACCTTCGGGTTGGTTGAGGATCTCCGCCACCTCGCGGTAGCTGTATCCGCCGAAGTACGCCAGGTCAATGGCCCTTCGCTCACCTTCGGAGAGCGATCCGAGAGCGTGTTGCACCCGGTCCGCCACGGCGAGGTCCCACACCTGGAGCTCGAGGTCGTAGGGCTCCGAGAGACGTTCGTTGAGCTCTTTGTTCTCGCGGATGGTTCGTGACGATATCGACCGCACCGCATCGACCGCCTTGGTATGGGTCTTCATCATCAGCCAGGAACGCAGGGCACCGCGGTCAGGGTCGAAGCGTTGGGGTTCGTTCCACAACAGGAGGAAGACCTCCTGGACGACGTCCTGGGCAACGGCGCGATCGTTGAGCAGCCGAGTTGCCAATGCCAGCGTAGCCCCGCCGTGGCGGCGGTAGAGCTCGGCGAGGGCCGACTGGTCGGTTCGGGCGACGGCGACTACGAGCTGGGCATCGCTCGCATCGGTGTACTCGGCTGAGGTCACAGTTATTCTCCGGAGTGGGCGGGCGCTTCGGATGGGATGACCCCGAAATCGAGGTGGCAAAGCACCTCAACATGATTTAGTGCGCGTTTATTCCAGCGAGATGAAAGGTCCATGTCCGGAAGGTGCGTGGGACAGAATCCTCATCCGATCGAGCGGGGCGTTCCGGAGAAGTGGTGTCAGGCGGCTTCGGTCGCGACGTACGAAAGGACCCCCCAAATGCACAGGAACAAGAGACTGGCTGTAGCCATCCTGGTCGGGACGCTCGGCATCACCGCCACCGTCCTACCGGCCACCGCGGCAACGAAGAAGAAGACCCCGACGAAGACGGTGAAGGCGAAGGACATCGTCGACACTGCCGTTGGCGCGGGTTCGTTCAAGACGCTGGCGGCGGCGTTGACCGCTGCTGATCTGGTGTCGACGCTGAAGGGCCCGGGCCCGTTCACGGTGTTCGCTCCGACCGATGCGGCGTTTGCGAAGATTCCGAAGGCCGATCTCGATGCGATCCTGGCGGACAAGAAGAAGCTGACGGAGATCCTGACCTATCACGTAGTCGCCGGTTCGGTTCCCGCCAAGACCGTTCTCACGCTCGCTGGCAAGTCGGCGAAGACCGTCAACGGTGCCGAGGTGAAGATCGGTGTGTCGGGTGGCAAGGTCACGCTGAACGGCAACGTGAACGTGACGGCGGTCGACGTGAAGGCGTCGAACGGCATCATCCACGTGATCGATACCGTGCTGCTGCCCCCTGCGGCCGCGGCACCGGTCACAACCGTTGCTCCGCTCAAGGACATCGTGGACACGGCTGTTGGTGCGGGTTCGTTCAAGACGCTGGCGGCGGCGTTGACCGCTGCTGATCTGGTGTCGACGTTGAAGGGTGCTGGCCCGTTCACGGTCTTCGCTCCGACCGATGCGGCGTTTGCGAAGATCCCGAAGGCGGATCTCGATGCGATCCTGGCGGACAAGAAGAAGCTGACGGAGATCTTGACCTATCACGTGGTCGCCGGTTCGGTGCCGGCCTCCACCGTTCTCACGCTTGATGGCAAGTCGGCAAAGACGGTCAATGGTGCCGAGGTGAAGATCGGTGTGTCGGGTGGCAAGGTCACGCTGAACGGCAACGTGAATGTGACGGCGGTCGACGTGAAGGCGTCGAACGGCATCATCCACGTGATCGATAGCGTGCTCCTGCCGCCTGTCGCCGGGCCCGCACCCGTCGCCGGTGGTCGGACCATCATCGACGTCGCCACGGCCAACGGTTCGTTCAAGACGCTCCTCGCCGCGGTTGACGCTGCCGGCCTGACCGCCACGCTGAAGAGCGCCGGTCCGTTCACGGTGTTCGCACCGAACGACCATGCCTTCGCCGTGCTGCCGCAGGAGATCATCGCTTCTCTGCTGAAGCCGGAGAACAAGAAGGCGCTCACCGACATCCTCACCTACCACGTCACCCCGGGAAAGCTGGGCGCGGCACAGGTGTTGGCCAACGCGGAACTGTCCACGGTGAACGGCAAGAAGTCGAAGATCACCTTGGTCAATGGCCGCCCCTTCATCAACGGCGCCGCCATCAAGATCACCGACATCGAAACGAGCAACGGCGTGATCCACGTGATCGACACCGTGATGCTTCCGTAGCGGCTGGCAAACCCTCGCCCGGCGGCACGGGCCGGCCCTTTCGTCGGGAAGGGGTCGGCCCATTCGCGTCCGGAGATCGCCGACAGAGACCGACGGCGCGGTGAAACGGGTCAAGAAGGTGATGTGACCTCGACCGTCTCGGTCGGAGGCACCAACGCACTGTCCGTACTATCGCACTGGCGTACCGGTGAGCCCAGGCGCTCGGGGCTCTCCACCTGGCGATGTTCGCCTCGATCTGGTCTTGCGGCGACGCGAGCTTGGAGCGTAATCCCCTGCTCCTCCAGCGACACACGGCGACCTCAAAGTCAGTGCGCCGCACACGCTGTCCAGCCTCGGGTCGTGTCGGGTTCTCGGACTCCCCGAGTCTCACTCCGGACTAAGGTCTCCCGACCGTGCTGGTCGGAACAATTGGTTCACCCCGTCGCGCTCTCGTGGAGGGCAGCGGTCGGGTCACTGTTGGCGTCGGTACACCCGACGAGGTGCTGATCGGCTGGTGGATCGGCGGCGAGGACCGCTGGTACATCCCGGAGCGGGAGATCACGATCCGCCAGAGCCTGGTCCAGGGTGCGCCGGTCGTGATGACGGCGATCCGCATTCCGGGTGGTGATGCCACCCATACCGTCTATGGCGCTGTGCAGGGACCACGAGAGCTCGCGGTGATCGAGATCGCCAACAAGGCCCGCGCCCCCATTGTAGGTGTGCTTACGGTATCGGGGCCGGGTGCGCGGAACGTGAGCCTCGACGGAACAACGGTCCGGGTCGATGGGTTTGCACTCATCACGCTTCCCCGACCGCCACTTCGGACCGCTTCGGCCTCGTCGCTCGCGGATCTCGAAGCCGTTGTGACCAACGGCGCCGCGACCGAGGGGCCGTCCGGTCTCACCGGCGCCAACGCGAGCGCATTCGCTCTCATGGTTCCGGTGAGTCAGGCCACGACCATTCGCGCCAGCGTTCTCATCGGAGCCTCGTCGTCCATCGCGCTCAGCGGCAGCCCCGTCCTGGGATCCCTCCCCGAGGTGCACACCGCAGCATCCGGCTGGGGCGTGCACCTTGCCCGCGGTCCGCGGCTCACGAGCCCGGATCCAGAACGCAACGAACTCCTCCGGGCGCTGATCGGAGGGGCCCTGCTCGCCGCCGAGCCGGCGATCGCCGACCGGACCACTTCGGTAAGGACGCGTGCCGTACTCGCCCGCGCATTCGACACCGTCGGTCTGCACGCCGAGGCAGGTGCGCTGCTCGAAAACATCGACGACCATCAGGGTCGCCGCGGCGTGATCGACGATTCCGGCCCGCTCGAATCATCGGCAGAAGTCCTGCTCACCACCGCCACTGTCGTCGATGCACTCGCGCACCACGCATGGGTCACTTCCGATGCCCTCTTTGCCGAGACCTTCGCGCCCGCTGCTGCTGGCGCGGTCGAAGCGATCGTGAAAGCGACTCGCAAGGACGATGTGCTCCGCCCCCTGCTCGCCTGCGCGGGCTCGCTCCGGGCGCTCTTCCTC
>JANPDB010000846.1:0-1703 GCA_031431255.1 Acidimicrobiia bacterium
GGACACCGCCGCGGCCTGGATCAACTATCTCTACGACCCGACTGTCTCCGGCCCCCTGTTCGAAGCGATCAACTACGGCTCTCCGGTCAAGGGGGCGGCCGATTCGATGACCGCCGAAGCAAAGGCCAATCCGGTCATCAATCCGGCTGCAGATGCCCCGCTCTACGCCTGGCGTGACCTGACCGACGACGAACAGAACCAGGTCGACGAAGCGTTCGTCGCCGCCACTCAGCAATAAGCGCACAGAGGACTGCGGATCATGGCACGCGGGGGAGCGGGCGGGGCGAAGCCGGTCAGTGATGGTCTTCGCCCATCAAACCGCTGGGTGCCGTGGATGCTCCTCGGCCCAGGGCTCGCGTGGCTATTCGTCTTCTTCGTCATCCCCCTCTTCGAACTGGGCCGAGGCTCACTCGTTCGCGGCGGCCTGTCGAACTACTCGAACGTCTTCTCCGACAACGGCGAGGTGATCCTGCGTACCTTCGTGTACGCGTTCATCGCAACGGTGTTGGCGGTGATCCTCGGCTATCCGCTCGCGTACTTCATCGCCATGAAGGCCGGGCGATTCAAGACGCTGCTTTTGGCGGCCGTCGTGCTGCCCTTCTTCGTGACCTATCTGATCCGTACGCTGGCCTGGAAGATCCTGCTGTTCGGCGACGGACCGTTGGTCGGGTTCCTGCACTGGACCGGCCTGCTTTCGAAGAACGGTGAGGTTCTCAATACCCATGCGGCGGTGATCGGCGCGCTGCTCTACAACTTCCTCCCGTTCATGGTGCTGCCGATCTACGTGTCGCTCGACAAGATCGACCGACGGTTGCTCGAGGCCGCACCGGATCTCTATGCCGATGGCCGACGAACGTTCTTCAAGGTCACGCTTCCGCTCTCGCTCCCCGGCGTGTTCGCCGGCTCGCTGCTCACGTTCATCCCGTCGTGCGGCGACTTCGTGAATGCCGAGCTCCTCGGTGGGGATCGCCAGCGGATGATCGGCAACATCATCGAGAAGAACTTCCTGCGCGAGAACTTCCGGCCGCAGATGAGTGCGTTGTCGTTCGTCTTGATGCTGCTGATCCTCGGGGGCGTCCTGTTGTATGCGCGCGTACTCGGCACGGAGGAGTTGGCATGAGCGGCTCTTTTCAGACTGCTCGCTGCGGGGTCCTGTCACGCGGTGGTGCTCGCTGCGGGGTCTTGTCACGCGGTGGTGCCCGCTGCGGGGTCCTGTCACCGGGAAGCCTTCCCACTCTGCGGTACTCGCCCGTTGTGCTCCTTCGTCGCACCGGGTCTCCGTTCCTCGGTGGGCCCCTTCCTGGCGCCACCCCTCCGCTCGCTCGTTGCTCCTGGTCCTCTGAACGTCCTCGTCGGACTTGGGCTGTGGTTGGTCCGTTCCGGTTGGGAGCTTCGGTATGAAGAAGCAGTGGCCCTCGCGGGTCCTTGGGGTTTGGGCTGGAGCGGTTGTCGCCTTCCTGTTCGCGCCGATCTTTGTGGTCGTGCTGTTCTCGTTCAACGAGCCCGGCCGCAAGCTCGCGAATGGCACTTGGGTGACCGGTCGGTACAACTACAAGTGGGGACGATTCTCGCTCGACGCATGGAAGAACTGGAACGCCTACCCGGAACTCACGTCGGCGTTCTACCGGAGCGTGCGGATCGCACTCGTGGTGGTGCTGATCTCGACGATCCTCGGCACGCTCATGTCGCTGGCCCTCGTGAAG
>JANPDB010000847.1:0-4055 GCA_031431255.1 Acidimicrobiia bacterium
AGCTGGAGTCGTCGGTACAGCCTACGAAAACGCAGTGACCGGGCGGCCGACGGGGTGGCCGTCGACCTCGATGTCGACCTTCTCGTTGTAGAAGCTGACGAGCCCGGCGATCTTGAACGCTTCCGGGATGGGATCTCGGTACGACCAGACGATGTCGGGATGGGTCGTGCCGTTCTCGGCGACCGACCAGTACTCGGCCACACCTTTGTAGGGGCACACCGACGATTTCGCCGTCGGCGTGAGCAGATCCATGCGGACGTCGAGCTTCGGTAGGTAGTACCGGGCGGGCAGCCCGGTCTCGAAGAGCAGCCGGGGATGGTTCGACTCGGCCACGACCACGCCATCGATGCTGACGCGCAAGTGTCGGCTCGAGTCGCGAACGTCGACGCGGTGATACGGATCACGAGGGTGCCCGAACGCCTCTTCGTCTTCCTCGAACCACGCGTCGACGCCCTTCCAGTCGATGCGGGTGTATCCCTCGACCCCGATGCCGTCGCTGATCGCCGCCGCCGGGAGGAGCTCGCGCTTCACTGAGGCCGTGGGTACGTACCACCACGGGTAGTACGGGTGCTCCCACACGTAGATCGCCTCCGTCGTGTCCACCGCAACGACCCCGTCGTGCACGACTCGAACGCGACGCTGGCAGGGTTCGTGATGTCCAGTTTCCATGGGTGGAGTATGGCGGACTGGAAGCGGGAAGGGAACCGGCCGGGCCGGCAGGCGGCGGTGGCCCGGGGTTTGCTAGACACATCGCCATGGCTGCCCTCATCGTTCTGTTCAACCTCAAACCCGGTGTCTCCGAAGCCGACTACGAGGCCTTCGCGACCACCCTCGACGTGCCGACGGTGAAGGGACTCAAGAGCGTTTCCGACTTTCGCGTGTTCCGCATGGCTGGCGTGATGGGCACGGAGGACCCGGCGCCATACCGCTACGTCGAGGTGATCGACTTCTCGTCGATGGACGAGCTCGGCGCCGACATCGGCGGTTCCCCGGCGATGGGCGAGATCACCGCCAAGTTCGGCGAGCTCGCCGATGCCGTGTTCATGCTCGGCGAGGCGTTCGCCTGATGAACCGGGGGTCGTCGGGCCGATTCACGGCCGCCAGAAGAGGAGCGTTCGCCGGATGACGGGTCGTTTCGACGGCAAGGTCGCCATCGTCACCGGCGCGGGCCGTTTCAAGGGCCTCGGCGAGGCGATGGCCGGTCGGCTGGCGTCGGAGGGCGCGTCGATCGTGCTCGCGGACAAGGGGACGCTCGACGGCGACCGCTTCCCGGCACACGGCATCGGCACGAGCGAAGAGATGGAGAAGGTCGCCGAGTCGATCCGTACGGAGACGGGCGCGAACGTTCGCACGCAGTCGTGCGATGTGCGCCTCGAAGACCAAGTCGCGGCCATGGTCGCCAACACCGTCGAGGCCTTCGGTCGGGTCGACTTCCTCGTCAACAACGCGGGTATCGGCTACCTCATGACTCTCATCGTCGACACGCCGGTCGACGACTGGGATGCGGTGCTCGGTGTCAACCTCAAGGGCATGTTCCTGTGCACCAAACACGTCGCCCGGCAGTTGCTCGCCCAGGGTCAGGGCGGACGCATCATCAATATCGGCTCGCAGGCATCGAAGAGCGGGTTCGCCAGCGCCAGCGCCTACACGTCGTCGAAGCATGGCGTGGTCGGGTTCACCCGCTCTGCCGCGTTGGAACTCGCGCAGCACGGCATCACGGTGAACGCGATCTGTCCCAACCATGTGACCACCGGTCTGGGTGCCTGGCAGAACTCGCACTTCTCCGCCCTCGGTGGCCAGTCGGTCGACGACTATCTCGCAGCAATGAAAGCGCGCATACCGATTGGGCGAACCGGCACACCGGCGGACATTGCCGCCGCATGTGCGTTCCTCTGCTCGTCCGACGCCGACTACATCACCGGCGAGTCCATGAACGTCTCCGGCGGCGAGGAATACCACTGAGTTCAATTGTCGCCGGGCCCCGCCTCCGCTGCGCTTCGGCACCCGGCGACGTGGCCTCTTCGGGGTTCGCTCGGACGACTCGCTTCGCTCGCTGTCCTTGCTCACCCATGGCCCGCGTGTCAGGTGGTCGCGGGGAGTTCGGTAGGGCCCCGCCTCCGCTGCGCTTCGGCACCCGGTTTGGCATCCCACATCGGTTATTTGGACGTCGGAAACTGCCGAAATCGGGCGATGGGGATGTCGAGGAGCGGCATGTGGGATGCCGGGTTACGCGCTTGCGCCCGCAAGCCACTTGCGGACGTTGTCGCCGAGTGACGGCACGTGATAGCCGCCTTCCTGGAGGATGACGAGGGGACGTCCGAGCGCGGCGACGAGCCGGCCGTGGGTCTCGTAGGACTCGGTCGTCACCCGGAAGTCGCCCAGCGGGTCGAGCTCGTGGGTATCGACGCCGAGTGACACCACGATGACGGAGGGATTGAAGGCGTCGACCGCCTCCAGTGCCTGGACCAGGGTTGCCGTGAAGTCGTCGTCCGAGGTCTTGCGGGGAAGCGGGAGGTTCACGGTGCTCCCGAGTCCGCGCCCGGTACCCGTTTCCTCGGCGTGGCCGATGAAGTAGGGGTACGCGTTACGAGGGTCGCCGTGCAACGACACATATTGCACATCGTCGCGGTCGTAGAAGATCTGCTGGGTGCCGTTGCCGTGGTGATAGTCGACATCGAGCACGGTCACACGGCTGCCTGTAGTCGACGCAATCATATGCGCACTTACTGCTGCGTTGTTGAAGTAACAGTAGCCACCGTATGCCGCTCGGGGGGCGTGGTGTCCAGGTGGTCGGCACAGGCCGTAGGCGGATCGCTCGCCGCCCAGGACGAGATCGGCCGCCGTGAGCGCGACGTCGACCGCTGCCCTCGCGGCGTCGTAGGTGCCCTCGACGAGGGGGGTCATCGTCTCGAAGCACCAGTAGCCGAGCTGGGCATGGACGGCCGACGGAAGGGGCGCCGGGCCCATGCCCTCGCGGATCGACGGATGCACGAACGTGTCCGGAAAGACCTCACGCTGCTTCTTGATCGACTGGAAGTCGCGCCAGGCGCGAGCGAGGAAGTCGACGAGACCGGGATCATGCACGGCGTCGAGTGGCTCGCGGCCGTGATCCGTCGGTGGCACGAACGTGAACCGGTCCGGGTGCCGGCGCAATGCGGCATCGATCACCTCGGCCCGCACCGGTGCCTCCCAGTGTCCTTCGGGAATGCCCCATGCCACCTCGGTCCCGTTGGCGTGTCGGAGGTGGGCGGCACTGGCGACGACCTTCATGGCGGGTGACGTTACCGAACCCGGGGGCGGGCAAATCGCTGGGCAGCGGACCCAGAGCGGTCTACCGTTTCCCGTATGCGAACGGTCACCGGTGTCTGCCATCACGACTGCCCCGATTCCTGCGGTTGGATCGTCACGGTGGAGTCCGACCCCGAAGGCGGGCCTGACCGCGCCACCAAGATGCGCGGCAACCCCGAGCATCCGTTCTCCCGGGGCGAGTTGTGCCCGAAGGTGAACCGCTATCTCGATCGGGTCTACAGCCCTGATCGGGTGCTGACCCCGCTACGACGGGTCGGCGCGAAGGGTGAGGGTCGGTTCGAGCCGATCTCCTGGGATGAGGCGCTCGCCGAGATCGCTCGGCGGTGGACGGCGATCATCGATCGTGACGGCGGTGAGGGGATCATGCCGCTGTGGGATGCCGGCAACCAGAGCGTGCTCGCCATGCATGCGCACCAACGACTGATGGACCGTCTCGGCGCTTCGCGCATGGTCGATTCGGTGTGCGGTCAGGCGGCCGGTGTCGGCACCGCCGCGACCTACGGCTCCGGGCGTGGCGCCGATCCCGTCGAGATCCGCCATGCCAAGTGCATCGTGTTGTGGGGCACGAACACGAGGCTCACCAACCGGCATCTCTGGCCGTTCATCGAGGAGGCCAAGGCCGCGGGCGCGGCCGTGATCTGCATCGACCCGCTCCGGACGATGACGGCCGAGAGCAGCGACATCTTTGTCCAGCCACTGCCCGGTACCGACGTCGCCCTCATGCTCGCGCTCATCAACATCTTCGT
>JANPDB010000848.1:0-7095 GCA_031431255.1 Acidimicrobiia bacterium
GTCCGGACGTGGCGACGGTGTCGAAGCGCTGCGTGAGCAGCACGGGGATCGATGCTGCCGCGGCGTCCTTGGTGCCGGGCGACGCGCCGTCGCCGAACGTGCCTCGCAACGTCAGCGCAGCATCGCCGAGTTTCGTTGCCCGCAGCGTGAAGCGGACCTCTGTCGGGGACGACCCCAGCGCCGGCAGGGTGATGCTCTTCGGTCCATCGACCGTGAGGGGGCTGTCGGCCGGAAGGTCGAGGGTCACGGTGGCCGGCCCGGTGGTGCCGGAAAGGTTCTGGACCACGGCGCCGGCCTCGAACCGGTCGCCGATCGACACGAACCGCGGTAGCGCTGGCCGCACCTGGAACGGGGTCGAGATCCGCAATTCGGAATCGTCGGAACCGAACCGATCGGCACCACTCGTGGCGACGGCGATCACGCGATAGGCCGTCAGCGACTGCGGCAGCTTCAGCGGCACCGTTGCTTCGCCGTTGTCACCGACCTTCGCCGACGCCGACCACGCGGCGAGGATGCGGAAGTCGGTTCGCACGCCGTTGCCGGTGTCGTCATCGCCGCCTCCGCCGCCGGGCTCGGGCGAGAACGAGGGCGCCTCATCACCTTTCTCGGCATCGGCGAACTCGTCACTGCCGACACGCACGAGACGCATACGGCTGTCGCTCGTCGTCACGTCGAGGTTGCGCTGTTCGTAGAAGGCGGTGAGCAGATCGGGCGTCTGGTAATTGGTGAGCCGGAGCACGCCCTCGTCGACGGCCCAGAGCGTGACCTCACCGGATGCCGGCTTGCCGTCGGCACCGACGACCTTGACGGTGGCGGTGCCCTCGGCGCCCGGGAGGTACTCCTTGCGGTCGGCCGACACGGCAACCTTGAGCTTCTGCGCGGTCGGGGGCACGGGCAGGTTCACCGAGCCGGTGAGCACCGCGGGTCTCCCACGGTCACCGTCGGTCGAACCCATCGGCTCCGTCCGCCCCTTCGTCAGCGTGATGGACGCGTAGACGTTCGGGGTGAACTCGGCGGCGATCGGCACGTCGATCGCCGTGGCCGAGCTCGTCACCTCGAACCGCCGTGCTTCGACCACGCCGTTGCGCTCGAGGGTCAGCAGACCCGACGCCTTCATCCACGGGGACTTGATGAGGATCTTGGCCGTCTCGCCGGCGGCGTAGGAATCCTTGTCGGCGACGAGTTCGACGGTAGGCGAGTCGTTGTTCTCTTCCCACGCCACTTCGCCGGCGCCGATCACGTAATCGATCAGACCGGATTCGAGATAGTTCTTGCGAGTGTCCGTGCCGGAGACCCGGATCTCGTAAGTGCCCGGCTTGTCCGGTGTGAACTTGACCCAGCTGGCCGCGTCGGCCGTCGTGGTGAACTCCTGCGAGCCGATCTCCTTCTCGCGCCATTTGCCTTCCTTCACCCGGTCGCCGTTGGACGACACCCGCTCCACCGAGACCCAGTCCCACCGGACGAGCTTCGCGGTGCCTTTCACCGAGCCGACCACCGCGCCCATCGGCGTAGCGGCCACGATCTCTGCGGTGAGGACCTTGCCGGCACGGGCGAACGAACCGGTCCGGCGGACGCCGAAGCTGAACTCACCGGGGTAGACGATGGTCGTGGCGCGGGCGGCGAAGGCCTGGCGGCTGACGTCGGAGACCTCGGCCTCGAACGTCACTTCGAGCGGACGGTGACGCCGGGTTTCGACCGGAAGTGAACCGGCGGCCGTCGTCACACCGCCGGCGCCGATCGTCTCCGGGAGCGAGGCGTTCGTGAGCTCGTTGGGCGAGTCGGGCGCGCACGTGTCATCGACGTCGTAGAAGCACTGGTAGTCCCACGAGAACGAACTGGGATCGAGCCCCTTGACCTTGACCGGTGGGGTGGCATACGACGTGTAGATACCGACGTCCCAGCGGACCGACCCGTCGCTGAGCGGTGCTCCGAAGAGGTAGCGGCTCGTCGCCGTGGCGCTCAGATCATCACCGCGGATGGCCTGCGCGCCGGCCTTCACGTCGACAACGAAGTCCGGTCGGCGGAAGGACGTCACGAGGAACGACGCGAAGGCGCCCGGGACGTTCACGGAGTACACACCCTGCGATGCTCCGGCGGGAACGGTGAAAGCGATGTCGAACGATCCGGCCGCTGACACCTTCACGGACCGCTTGACGATGCGAGCGCCTCGACCGTCCTGCACGGTCACCGGGAGGTCCACTATCGACTTCGGAAGCGCGCTTAGCTTCTCCAGTTCCTCCATGCGGAGAACACCCTTCACGTGCACACGGTCGCCGAGCCGGTAGACGCCGCGGTCGGTGAACATCGAACCCTTCAGCGTGGCGCCCGGTGTGAGCTTGGCGTCGAGGGCGAGACGCTCCTTACGATCGGCGAGCTCCTGAGCCGACGCAGAACTCTCGTCGAATTCGTAGGAGTAGTCGTCACCCCATGTGCGCCACCGCGTCTGGGCATATGCGGTGTCATCCGCTCCGTCGGTCTTCGCCTTGACGATCGCCACCAGGTCACAGGAACCGCATGCGCGGTCCGGATGCGGCGGTGCGGTCACGACACCATCGGCGTTCGTCTTGCCGGACCAGTAGGAGGCCTTGCCATCGGCAAAGAGCGAGACGGACGCTCCCTTCACGGCTTCGCCAGTGGACAGCGAGGTGACGGCGACGACCACGTTTGATCGCGACGCCTTGAGCGTGACGCCGAGGTCGGTCCGCTGCACCAGCATGACCTGCCAGCCCGTGACGCCGCCCACGTCACGATCGCGTCGCGACCCGAGCGTCACGAACGGTGTGCCGTTGCCGTTGTAGCGCGAGCCCGGGACGATCGCCCCCGGGCGAACGGCGACCAGGAACACCCCACGTTCCTTCCTCGCCGTCCCCTCCTTGGCCGTCGCCTGCTTGGCCGGACCGCCGAGACGGACCGATTGGATGCCCGTCTGATCGACGGCCGTGCCGATGGGGACCGACCGCGGCGTCTCCCTCGCCAGCGAGAGCGGCTTCGTCTTGGGCAGACCGGCGTACGACCGGGCGATCCTGACGATGTCCGCGGGGGCCACGGTGCGCGACACCACGTCGAGCGAAGTCACGTTGCGGACCCTGGCCCGGATCGACGAAACGGCCGGCTCGACGACGAGCTCACCGCCGGGTACCTGCGTGAATGTCGCCAGGCGACCGAAGCTGACGAGCCGGACGGCGTCGTAGCCGAGCGTGCCGTCGAGGGTCGGCGTGTCCTTGCTGACCGTGATCTCATAAGACCCACCCGGCTCGAACGTGACCCAATTCATCTGCAGCACGTCGCTGCTCGAGAGGTCGTCCGACGCGTCCGCCGGCGTCACGTACGTCGAGACCGCGTTGGTCTCTGTATTACGTACACGTATCATTTTGTCCAGCGCCCGGCCGAAGGGACTGACACCGAGGATGTCGAGGGGCTTGAGGGACTCGGGATCGCAACCCTTCCGGCAGCCACGCGTCACGAGGAACGGCGTGCGCAGGGTCGCCGGTCCCGCGACCTTTCGAGGGAGCGCGGCGAGGGGTCCGGCATCCGACACGATCCCGCTCCCGAACACGGTCCAGACGCGCGCATCCGACGGCGGATTCTTCTCGAGCGAGACCACCGTGCAGACCCCGGACTGCGGGTCATCGACGTTGCAACGCTCGTCGCGCAGGAACGACACCTGCGACGTGATCGTGGTGCGGGCGGCGGTCGCGGCGAGGCGGTCCTCGAACGCCTGCGTGCCGGATGGGTCCTTCGCCCGCATCGCAGCAAGTTCGTCGACGGTCGGACGGTACCGATCAATGCTCACCTTGACCGGCCGGAACTCCAGCGTGGTGTTCGCGGCCAGCACCTCGCCGCGGACGTTCGGGAAGCACGTCAGCCGAAGCGTGCGGAATCCGTCGTCGGCCGTCTGAACACCTTCCGAGCTGGCGAAAGAACACTGCGGACGCGGCGTCTCGAAGGTGGTCGTCGATGGCGCCATGAGCTTCGAGCCATCGAGCGCCTTGAGTCCGTTCACGGTGACGGTGAACGACGTGGCCAGAGGAAGCACCGCATCCGGCTCGAAGAGCAGGGTACGAGTGGATGCCCAACGGAACCTCCCGTCGACCCGCGGGGTGATAGTGACGAACGGCGACGGGTCGAGTTGTGCATCGATGTCGCCCAGAGCAGCCACCGGCCGGTCGAACAGCCAGCGCAGAACCGTCCGATCCGCCGTGCGAAGGCGGCCGATCGGAGTCGCCAGCACCACCTTCAGCGAGGCGTCGGCCTTCGGGACCTGCAGCGTGGCGTAGGACCCCCCGATCGTTCCGGCCGCGGACGAACCGGCGGAACTCGCGGCCTGAGCAGCCGGCGGAAGAGCGCCGGCCGCGAGGATCACGGCGAGCGCCGCCAGCGAGGCCGAGGCCCCGCGGCGGTTCCCCCGGGTGTCACCTGCCCGACGACCTACGCCGAGGGTCTGGTCACTGCGATGCTGCGTCATAGCCGTCCTTGTCGTGGCCCGTTCGTTGACAGGACCTGATCCCACGTTCACTCGTGGTTTCCGGGTCCCATGCACCCACGGGGTGTGTTCTAGCCGTTCAGCCAGCTCGGTTGTAGGACGCCGCCCGGAGCGCATCGGGTTCCCGGTTCTTCGACTCGGCTTCCGTCGGCTTCCGTCGGCGTTCGGACGCCCCAGGGAGCGAGAAATGCCTTAGGTGTTCTTCCCCGGATGCCGATAGTTCGTCCGTGTCCTCTCCTGACGGCCGTTTCCGACTGGCCACTGAACGGCTGCAGGCCCGGAGCAGACGGAACCTGACATCGCTGGTGGGCATCGTGATGCTCGTCGGTGGGATCGCCAACGGCGCGCTGCTCGAACGGCCGAAAGCCATCGACAACCTCGACCGGGTACTCGGCGCCGAGGTCGATACCGCAGCGCAGCAACTCGACTCGTTCTACGGCGGCATCTCGATCGCCCTGCGGGCGACTGCTCGGCAGGCCGACCTCGCCGGCGCACTTCGCCCGTCCACGGGGATCGCCGTCACTGCGGCCCAGTCCTCGGCCCGCCGGCAGCGAGTCGAGGAGAGCCTCGACTACCTGCAGAACATCTCGTCGCTGCGGCTTGTCTCGCTTACCGTGTTCACCCCGGACGGAACGGCGCTGATGACGACGGGCCGGCCCGAAGCGGGGGCGGCGAACGCCCCCGAACCCGGCCCGGCCACCAACCCGCACATCAGCGCGGCGTTCTGGGGGGCACCCGGGACGATCACGATCTCCAAGCCGCTCGGCATCGGCACGCCGGAACCCGTGATCGCCGTCGCCACTCCCGTGGTCGCCCAGGACGGCCGAAAGGTCGGCGTGCTCGAGGCCCGCACCCGCCTCGACGGACTACGTCGGAGCCTGGGCGGCCGGGTGTATCCCACGCTGCTGGTGAACGCCGCGACCGGAGCGACCGAGATCGACTCCCGGTCCGCCGCGAATGAGACCATGCGCAACGAACCGGCCCCCGACGCCGACTCCTTCGTCCTCCGCTTGCCTGCGGCGGCGGTCCGGGGCTCGCTCAACGTCGACGGGCGCCGCACCTCTTGGATCCGGGCGAACAGCATCGGCAACGAGAACGACTGGGTCGTGGCCGTCAGGAACCGCGCTGCGAACTCCCTGTTCGACGGACTCGGACCGTCGACCTTCGGTCCGCTGTTCACCGGATTGTTTCTCCTCGTCATGGCGCGCTCCTCGGCCCGCAGCGAACGCGGCCGCCTGGAACAGGCGCTCACCGATGAGCTCACCGGCCTGCCGAGCCGCCGACTCCTGAAGGACCGTCTCGAGCAGGCGGTGCTCCATGCCAAGCGGAGCGCCCCCGGGGCCGAGGTCGCACTCATGGTGCTCGACCTCGACCGCTTCAAGGAAGTGAACGACGCCCTCGGCCACTCGAACGGGGACCGACTCCTCGTCGAGATCGCCCAGCGGCTGCGCGGCGTGCTCCGGGAGAACGACACCATCGCCCGACTCGGCGGCGACGAATTCGCCGTCGTGATCAGCACGTCGAGTCCGTCCGGCGACGTCGAGGTGGCCGAGAAGCTGCTCGCCGCATTCAGCCAACCGGTCTCGATCGACGGACTCCTCATCACGGTGGGGGCAAGCATCGGCATCGCCCGTTTCCCGGCCGACGGCGAAGACCCGGAGCGGCTGCTGCGCAGCGCCGACGTCGCCATGTACAACTCGAAGCGCAACCGGTTGCCATGGGTTCGCTACGCCGTCGAGAACGACCCGAGTGACCCGGCCCGGCTCGAACTGCTGTCGGATCTCCGGTCGGCGATCGGGACGCCACAGCTCGAACTGCACTACCAGCCCAAGGTGAACCTGGCCACCGACGAGGTCATGGGCGTCGAAGCGCTCCTGCGCTGGACCCATCCGACAAAGGGTCCGATCCGCCCGGACACGTTCATCAGCATCGCCGAGCAGACCGGCGTGATCGCACCTCTCACCGATGACGTGTTGCGCAAGGCGGCCCGCCAACTGCGCGTCTGGATGCAGGAAGGCCGGGAGCTGTCCGTCTCCGTCAACATCTCCGCCGCGAACCTCACCGAGGGCGAGTTCGTCGAGAGAGTGCGGCGCATCGTCACCGAAGAGGACGCGCCGGCGGAGTACATCACCCTCGAGCTCACGGAGAGCGCGGTCATGAGCGATCACCGACGCGGCCTGGAAGTCCTCAACGAGCTCGCGTCGATCGGCTTCCGCCTCTCGATCGACGACTTCGGAACCGGCTACTCGTCGCTGTCGTACCTCCAGCGCCTCCCTGTGGACGAGCTCAAGATCGACCGCTCCTTCGTCAAGACCCTCACCGATGACCAGGTCAACCGTTCCATTGTTCGATCGACGGTCGACCTCGGCCACAACCTCGGGCTCTCGGTCGTCGCCGAAGGCGTCGAGGACGCTGAAACCCTGCACGCCCTCGCCGAACTCGGCTGCGACGCCGCGCAGGGCTACTTCATCGCGCGGCCGATGGCAGCGTCGGCCTTCCTCGACTGGCTCGCGGCCCGGCCGGCCGACCCCGTCGCCGGCACCACCCCCGCTGCTCCTAGTGCTCCAGCGGCAGTCCTGACCATCGAACTTCCGCCGGCCTGAGCTGCCGGC
>JANPDB010000849.1:0-1641 GCA_031431255.1 Acidimicrobiia bacterium
CGGACCCAGCTTCGAGCTCTTGCGGACGCTGTCGCCGGGCAGCCGGCGTTCCCAGCTCCGATTCGGGTTCGGATCGATCGCGTCACCTTCGTCGATCACCGCCGGGAACTCGCCGCCGGCGGTGTGTCCACCGGTCGATGCGGAGAATTCCGTGCGGATCGCGACGCCGGTCTTCGGGTTCACCCGGATCTCGCCCGCCGTCTCGGCAATCGCCCGATCGGTCCGTGGATCCTCGAGCGAGGTGAAGCCTTTTGCCGTCACCACCCCGCGCCCGCCGTACACCTGGCACGAGATCGTGTCGCACGTGTTCGAGAAACCCGAGCGCTTCTCGGCGGCCGCGTACGAACGGGCAGCTACCGCTTGCGCCTTCACCGCCTCCAGTCCCCTGTCCCCCCAGGAGGCCGAGATCTCGCGTGGGACGACACCACGTAGGTAGGCCTCCATCCCCACGAGGTTGACGCTGCGCTGGACCTTGCCATCGGTGATCGCGAGCATGTCGCCGCGATACACCCTCCGCTGGATGTCCTCACACATCTGCAGCATGTTGGTGTGGTCATCAGGGCCGGCCGCAGGGTCGGACGGCCCGGTCGTGATCGTCACCGTCCGCGATGGCAGGGATGTCCGCACGGTCCACGGCCCAGAGCAGCCGGGAGCGTCGCTGATCTCCCACGCCCCGCGGGAAAGGCGGACCCGCACCGCAGCGCCCGCCCCCGACGCGAGCGGCGGGTCGACGACGGAAACGGCTCCGGGGTTGACCGTTGTCGTCGGACCGGGCCCAGGTTCGGCGGCGACGGCCACGGTGGCGGCGGCCGCGACGACCGGATCGGGAGCATTCGCCACGACTATCGGTGCAGACACGGTTCCGGCTGCCAGCGCGGGCGGGACGATCAGCCCTGCCTCCCCTTCGACGCGCAGGTAGAGGCGTCCTTTCGGCTGGTATACGGAGAGAGGTTTCGCGTCGAGGGCGCTGACGCGAACGCCGATCGCCGAGGTGGGAGAGATCGCCCCGGGAACCGTGCCCCCGTAGAAGTGGTCGAGGATCTGGCGGCTCGTCCAGCCCTTGGTGGTCGCGTAGCCGTACGCACCCCACTGACCGAGTCCGCGCCCATGGCCGAACCCGCGGCCGGTGATGACAAGCGTCCGTTTCGGGGCAACCGTGGTCGTCGGGGCCGGTGGCGCGGAGTCGGCCACCGGTGCAGGAGCGGGCGTGGACGGCGCGGAGGTATCGGTCTGGGCCGACGCTCCCGTTGACGCGATCATCAGTGCGCAGAGTGCAAGCGCGCTGATGACGACGAAACGAGGCGTTACGAGGGGGAAGACCCGCACGCGCACGACACCAGTCTGCCAAAGGTTCGAGGCGTCCGGGGTTGCCGCCGGTCACCGACCCCGGGAACGAAGCTGGGACTAGGGAGCGAGGACGTTGATGGTGCCCGAACTGCTCAGCGGGGGAAGGGTGGCGTTTCCGGAGAGGAAATGCTCCGGACGAAGCGTCGGGAAGAAGATCACGTCACGGATCGTGGTCGTGTTGGTGAGCAGCATGGCGAGTCGATCGATGCCGATGCCGAGGCCGCCGGTTGGTGCGAGTCCGTATTCGAGTGCCCGGACATAGTCGTGGTCCATGACCATCGCCTCGTCGTCGTA
>JANPDB010000850.1:0-3303 GCA_031431255.1 Acidimicrobiia bacterium
GGAGAGCTTCGAGTCTGCTGCGGCGAAGGGCTACGCCAACCTCACACCGGACTCGAACACGATCCAGGACTACCACATCCTCCAGACGACCAAGGATGAGCACATCATCCGGGCCATCCGCAACGGCATGGAAGGGGCGGGGGTCCCGATCGAGTGCTCGAAGGGTGAGGCGGGCTTTGCCCAGCACGAGATCAACCTCCGCTACACCGAGGCGCTCGAGATGGCCGACCGCCTCGCGATCTACAAGAACGGGGCCAAGGAAATCGCCGCGCTCAGCGGACGGGCGATCACGTTCATGGCGAAGTACTCGATGGCCGACGTCGGTTCGTCGTGCCACATCCACACCTCGCTGTGGAGTGCCGAGACCGACGAGCCGGCCGCACCGGGAAACGGCCCGCACCATCTCTCTGACACCTTCGCCAGCTATCTCGCCGGCATGGTGGCAACGGCGCAGGAGCTGTCGTGGATGTTCGCACCAACGGTCAACTCGTACAAGCGCTATCAGCTCGGCTCGTGGGCACCCACCGCGGTGGCGTGGGGACGCGACAACCGCACCTGCGGTCTGCGTCTGGTCGGCCATGGTGGCGGCACCCGAGTGGAGTCCCGCATCCCGGGAGCCGACGCCAACCCGTATCTGGCGTTCGCCGCCGTGATCGCCGGCGGTCTGCACGGGATCGAGAACAAGCTGTCGCTGGCGGCTCCGTTCGTCGGCAATGCCTACGAGTCGAAGGACGTCGCCCGGATTCCGTGGAACCTGGTCCAGTCCATCGAGCTTCTCGAGGGCTCCGCCGTCGCCAAGTCAGCGTTCGGCGGGGAGGTGCACCACCACATGCTCACGACGGCGCGCCATGAGTGGATGCAGTTCAACAAGGCCGTCACCGACTGGGAGCTTCGTCGCAACTTCGAACGTTGGTAAGCGTGCATATCACTCTCTCCAACCTACCGGGTGGTTAGGAGTGATTGGCGGCGCGGCCCCGACGCTTGAGATGGGCGGCGATGCGATGCGACGCCTGCAGCGACGCTCCCGGAACGAGGAACTGCTCGGCAGTGGTGGTGATCTCGGCGTCAGCTGCGGTGGGGCGTTCGTGCTGACGCTCGTGCTCGGACCAGGTCGAGACGGTGAACTGCTCGATGAACGTGCCGGGATCCTCGACGTCTTCGAAGAGTCCCCACTGCATCGCACCGTCGCGTCGGCGCAGGCGTCTGATCGGGCGCATCGCCGCGATGAACTCGTCGCGGCGCTCGGGGTCGATGCGCCACTCCAACGACACGAGCACGGGCCCTTCGTCGGGATCGATCGGGATGACGTGGTGGAGTGCGCCGAGCGGCATGGGGGTGAGGTCGAGCTCGGCCCGTGACGCGAGTCGTATCGGGAGCGTCACGACGCCGAGTACCGCGGCAGCAATGCCGGCACTGACGACCGCGGTGCCCGAGCCCACGCCCGACGCGACTGCCCCCCAGCCGAGCGCGGCAGCCATCGAGGTGCCCTGGAAGACGAGCATCGCTGTGGCCAAGCCCCGTCCGCGCACCCAGCCCGGGAGCACACTCTGGATGACGGAGAAGACGGTGGAGAATGCGGTGATCTGCCCGGCCCCACTCAGGGCAGCCCCGATCATGAGCATCGCGAGGTTCGTCGCCGTGCCGACGAGGGCGAGTCCGAGTCCGAGGACACCGGCACCGAGGAGGACCAACCGGTCGACCCCGAGGGCGGCGCGAAGGCGGGGGAGGATCGTCGCGGCGCCGACTGCCGTGACGCCCATTGCCGCGCCGATCAGTCCGTACTCGCCGGCGCTGACCCCGATCTCATTCCTCGCGACCAGGGGCAGCAGCGCGGCCAACGCTGTTGCCGGGATGGCGATCGCGGAGACTCGAACCAGAAGGAGGAGCAGGCTCACCTGATTCGACACGTAGCGAACTCCGGTGCGAACGGCCGCGGCGACGTGTTCGGCCGGAAGCGTCGTGTCGGGGACGTTGCGCTTCCATCGGTACACCGCAACGATCACCGCGAGGAAGCTGACGGCGTTCACGATGAACACCCAGCCCGCTCCGGTCGATGCGATCACCAGTCCACCGAGGGCGGGTCCGAGTGCGCCGGCCAGGTTCATCGAGATCGCGTTGAGAGCGCCTGCGCTGGCCAGCTCGGAGCGCGGGAGCAGCTCGGGGGCCAGCGCCACCCAGTTCGGCATCTGCAGTGTGCCGCCGACGCTGAGGCCCATCGTGAGCAGGAATAGCACGAGCAGCGTCAGTGAACCGCCGAGCTCGAACACACCGAGGGCGAGGGCGACACCCAGCATCAGGACCTGCGCCGTGATGAGCAGGCGGCGCCGGTCGAGCACGTCGGCGAGTGCGCCGGCGGGGAGGGCGAGAAGGAACGAAGGGAGGGCCGTCGCCGCCGCGAGCATCGACACGGTGGACGGCGAACGTGAAAGCGAGGTGACGACCCATGCCGCGGCGACGCCGTGCATCGCCGAGCCGACGTTGGACAGCAGGCCGGCAAGCCAGAGGCTGCGGTAGACGGGATTGCGCAGTGGCGACCAGGCGGAGACGGTGGTGCGGGGGCCCGTGGCGCTGTTGTCCGGCATCCACCCATCTGACCACGGCGTGAAGCCGAGAACGTGACCCCCTGGTGTCGAAGCGGTCACAATGGAGGCCATGACTTCCCCCGTCCCCGGTGGCCGGACCACCGACGTGCCAGACGCGGTTGCCGCTCCCCGCGCTGCGGTGTCGGCGAAACGAGCGGGGGCGCGTCCGCTCATCGGGGTCAGCGCCCGTCCCCGCAAGCCGGGTGAAGTGTCCGGCTGGCCCGATACGCACTCATCGGTCATGCAGCACACCTATCTCGATGGTGTGTGGCGGGCGGGCGGGATGGAGGCGATCATCGCCCCGCGGGCGCTGGCCGACGACGAGGCCGACGAGCTGGTGTCACGCCTCGACGGTCTCATCCTCGTCGGCGGCGGAGACGTCGATCCGGCGCTCTACGGCGCGGAGCCCCATGAGCGTGTCTATGGCGTCGATGCAGCGAGCGATGGTTTGGAGATTGCCCTCGCAAGGGCAGCCGTGCGAGCCGAGCTGCCCCTCCTCGCGATCTGTCGGGGCATGCAGGTGCTCAACGTCGCGCTGGGTGGCACTCTCGATCAGCATCTGACCGGTCGCCCCGGCCTGATCGATCACGGCCAGCCCGGAGCCGGCAAGGCGCTGCACGAAGTGTCCGTCGAGTCGGGTTCGCTGCTGGCGAAGACACAGGGTGGGGCATCGTCGATCGCAAACTGCTGGAGCTACCACCACCAGGCGGTCGATCGCGTC
>JANPDB010000851.1:0-12785 GCA_031431255.1 Acidimicrobiia bacterium
GCCGACGTGCGCAGGGCACGAGAATCCCGTAGCCGTTCATCTGACGTTCATCTGACGTCAAGAAGTCAGCCACCTCCAGCCGGTTGACTGCAATCGTGCCCCGTGGTGACCAGCTTCGTCTCGAGTCCGGAACGACCGTCGGGTTCGAACGGCGAACGTTCGTGCGCCTCGTCTCTCTGATCGTGCCGGCTCGATGACCGCCCCCATCACGGCGACATCGATCGCCCCGAACGATGACACGCCCCGTACGCTCAGCGCTCCCCTCAGCCGCGGAGACCGCATCTACCGCTCGATCACGGTCGGCGGTGCGCTGTTCAGCCTCGTCGTCATGGCGCTCATCGCCATCTTCCTGTTCCGGGAAGCGTGGCCTGCGCTCTCGAAGGCGGGTGGCTCGTTCTTCACGACCTTCGAGTGGGGACCCGACAACGAGCCGGCCGTCTACGGCATCGGCTCCATGCTCTTCGGCACGGTTGTCATCGCGCTTATCGCCCTGGTCGTCGCGGTGCCGATCTCGATCGGTGCCGCCCTCTTCATCAACGAATACACACCCCTGCGTTTCCGCCCCGTGTTCGTCACGATGGTCGACCTGCTCGCGGCAATCCCGTCACTGATCTTCGGCCTCTGGGGTCTGGCGTTCCTCCAGCCCCGCCTCGACGGGCCGGCCCGCTGGCTGTCCGAGTGGCTCGACTTCATCCCGATCTTCAAGACGAAGGTTCCGATCTTCGGTTCATCGCTGTTCGTGTCCGGCCTGGTGCTCGCGCTCATGATCATCCCGATCATCACGGCGATCGCTCGAGCGGTCATGGCGGAGGTTCCACGGGTCTACTGCGAAGCGGCCCTGGCTCTTGGCGGAACGCGCTCGGGCATGATCCGCGAGGTTGTGCTGCCGTTTGCCAAGGGCGGACTCATCGGCGCCTCGATGCTCGGCCTCGGCCGCGCTCTCGGAGAGACGATCGCCGTCGCGTTGATCCTGTCCAATGACTTCCGGATCCCCGACAACGTCCTCTCGCCCGGCGGGGCGTCGATTGCCGGGACGATCGCTCTGAAGTTCGGCGAGGCCAGCACGAACGGTCGGAGCGCGCTCGTCGCCGCCGGGCTCGTGCTCTTCTTCGTCACGCTTCTGGTGAACATCGCGGCCCGTGGCGTCGTCGCCCGGACCAAAGCACCGGCAGGAGCGAAGAAGTGACCGTTGCCCTCCGTCCTCGGCGGCCGAACCGGATCCGTCCCGCCGACGCGATCCGCTCCTTCGGCGTTCTCGGCACCTCCCTGGTTGCGACGCTCCTGCTGTTCTTCGTCACCCCGCTCGACGGTCCGCTCGGTTTCGTCGTCATCGGCTTCGCCGTATTCGTCACCCTGCAGTACGCCGTCGTCCGCCAGATCATGGATCGCAAGCACGCCGTCGACCACATCGTGACCACGCTCGTCTACGGGTGCGCGACGCTGACTGCGATGCCCCTGGTGTTCATCGTCGGAACGGTGGTGGCGAAGGGACTTCCCGGCCTGTCGCTCAACTTTTTCACCAAGACGCTCGAAGGTGTCGACCCATCCTCCGGTCCGAAGGTCGGCGGTGCGCTGCACGCCATCACCGGCACACTGACCCAGGTGGGATTCGCCGTGATCGTGACGGTGCCGTTCGGCATCCTCACGGCCGTGTATCTCACCGAGATCAAGGGCCGATTCACAGGGATCGTCCGGCTCCTGGTCGACGCGATGTCCGGTATTCCGTCGATCGTCGCCGGTCTGTTCGTCTACGCCATCTGGGTCATCGGACCTGGCGACGGATTCTCCGGTCTGGCCGCCGCGCTTGCGCTCAGCATCCTGATGCTCCCCACGGTCGCCCGCACGACCGAGGAGATGCTCAAGCTCGTGGATCCGTCGCTACGTGAGGCCTCCCTCGCTCTCGGCTCACCGCAATGGCGCACGGTGTGGCAGGTCGTGCTCCCCACGGCACGTTCCGGCATCATCACGGCGGTTATCCTCGGCATCGCCCGTGTCGCCGGTGAGACCGCACCTCTCCTCATGACCGCCTTCGGCAACGACCGCGTCGTGAACCCCGGAGCCGCCCTGCACGAACCGCAGTCGGCGCTGCCGTTGTTCATCTTCCAGCAGCTCGCCCAGGACCAGCGGGAGCGGGCCTGGACCGGCGCCCTCGTGCTCATCGGCCTCGTCCTCATCCTGTTCATGATCGCCCGCTTCGTCTCCCGCAACGCCAAGACCGCCCGCTGAACATCGCAGCGCAACCCCTCACCCCAAAGGACGCCACAATGACTGCCGTCATGCAACCTGGAACGGAACACGTGAACACGAATCCGGCATCCGCCGACATCGCCCTCCGGGCGACCGATGTTTCCTGCTGGTTCGGGAAGCGGAAAGTCCTCGAGGGAATCAACCTGGCGATCCCGCGGCACACCGTCGTCGCGCTCATCGGCCCGTCGGGGTGTGGCAAGTCGACGTTTCTGCGGACATTGAATCGCATGCACGAACTCGTGCCATCGGCGGCGCTTGCCGGTTCGGTCGAGTTGGACGGCAAGGACATCTACGGCAACGAGCTCCGCCCGAGTGAGGTCCGCAAGCGCATCGGCATGGTCTTCCAGAAGCCGAACCCGTTCCCGGCCATGAGCATCCGCGAGAACGTCCTGGCCGGCCTCAAACTCACCGGGCAGAAGTCCGACGACGCCGACCAACTCGTCGAATGGGCCCTCATGCGGGCGAGCTTGTGGAACGAAGTGCGCGACCGGCTCGATACCCCGGGCGGTTCGCTCTCCGGCGGCCAGCAGCAGCGTCTGTGCATCGCCCGATCGCTCGCCGTCAAGCCCGATGTCCTGCTGATGGACGAGCCCTGTTCGGCGCTCGACCCGACCTCGACACGCCGGGTCGAAGAGACCATCTCCGAAGTCTCGGCGGAGGTCACGATCGTGATCGTGACGCACAACATGCAACAGGCGCAGCGGGTGTCCGACGAGTGCGCGTTCTTCCTCGCCGAGGAGAATCAGCCGGGCCGGATCGTCGAAGCCGGATCGACCGAGCAGATGTTCGGCAATCCGGCCGACCCGCGCACCAACGACTACGTCAACGGTCGCTTCGGCTGACCACAGGGCCGGGCCCGCCCACTGGTGCGCCCGAACCTTTGGTCGTTGTTCACCCTGCGTCCATCTTGACGCCCGGAACCGGACAGTTTCGGTCCGTATGTTCGCTCCGTACCCAACAAGGAGTGAACACCGTGCTTCGCAATCGTTTCCTGGTCGCCTTCGGCGCCGCCACCCTGATCGCACCACTGGCCGCGCTGTCGGCCTCCGCTCAGACCGCCACGCTCGACAAGGGCGTAACCGTGAGCGGTCAGGGTTCGACCTTCATGTCGAACTTCATGGAGCAGTGCAAGGTCGACGTGAAGAACGCGTTCGGCATCAACATCGCATATCAGCCGACCGGATCCGGTGCCGGGCGCACTGCCTACCTGGCCGGCACCAACGAATTCGGTGGCTCCGATGTCGCCTTCACCGCAGCAGAGCTTCCGCGAACGAAGGACAAGCCGTTCGTCTACATCCCGATCACGATCGGCGGTATCGCCGTCATCTACAAGGTTCCTGGTGTCACCGACCTGAAGCTCTCCGGTCCGACCCTCGCCAAGATCTTCGCCGGCGGTATCCAGAAGTGGAATGACGATGCGATCGCCAGAGAGAACTCCGGGGTCAGCCTGCCGGACCAAGTCATCCGGGTCATCGTCCGCTCCGACTCGTCCGGAACGTCGAACGTGTTCAGTGACTACCTTGCCACCGTCGGCAAGGGTGCGTGGAAGGCCGGGGCCACGAGCAACTTCCCGCCGCCCCCCGGCAACGGCATCGCCCAGCGCGGTTCTGATGGCGTGACGAACTACGTCGCCGGGAGCCAGGGCGACTTCTCCATCACGTACTCCGAAACGAGCTTCGCTACGGAGCGCAAGCTCAGCGTCGCCAAGGTCATCAACGCCGCGGGGAACGCCGTGCTGCCGGATCCCGCCAACGTGACCGAGGCAATGGACGAGGCGGCAGTGAACGACGACGGGACACTGTTCCTCAACTTCAATGCTCCGGGATCGATCGCCTACCCGATCTCGACGACCGCGTACCTGATCGCCCCGCAGACCCTCGACAAGGCCAAGGGCGACGTCCTCCGGACCTTCCTCACCTACTCCGTCGGTGAATGCCAGAAGAAGGCCGAGAAGATCGGTTACGCGCCGCTTCCCGCCTCGCTGGTGAAGCTCTCGCTCGCCAACGTCGACAAGATCAACCCGGGTTCCGCTGCCGTGCCCACCGTCGGCGGGGCTCCTGCGGCTGCTACTCCCTCATCTGCCGCCCCGACGACGGCAAAGCCCGCCGCTACCGCGGCTCCGACGACCAAGGCCACGGCAACGACCAAGAAGCCGGCCACCAAGAAGGTTGTGAAGAAGACCACGAAGAAGAATTGAGAACCCGAGCGATCGTAGGCTCAGCCCCGTGCTGCTCGCCCACCTCGTTGGCGCGTCGACCGTCGCGGTCGATGGCGTACCGCTTCTTGCGACGGCAGCTGTTGCCGTCTCTGTTCCAGCGCTGATCGCCGAGGGTCTTCTCACCGGGGCCCTCGGCGCAACAGCGGCGACCGTGCTCGCCAATCGGCGTCACCGGGCGCGGCTCGAAGCGGCGGCGTCCGCCGCCACGATCGCCCAGCAGACGACATCCAGGTCGGACGCCGAGCTCCGCGCTCGATCGAACGACCTCGCGACGATCGCGTGCGCGGCTCGGGCGCTCCCCATGGGGATCGTCGTGATCGGAGCAGACGGAACGGAGCTGATGCGCAACGACGAAGCAGCATTGATCCTCGGCCCCGCCGAGGGGAATCGGGAGCACCGCTCCGACGGCGAGGTGATGGCCGGCGGCACCCTTCGTCGGCTATTGGAGAGAGGCGCGAGCGGGCAAAGGGGACGGGAGACGCTCGAGATCGTCGGACCGCCGCGGCGCTCGTTCGTCGTGCTCGCCGAACCGATCGGAGAACCCGTCAACGGGAAGTTCGCCGTGGTCGGAACCGTGACCGACGTCAGTGAGCAGCGACGAACCGATGCCATGCGCCAGGACTTCATCACCAACGTGAGCCACGAACTGCGGACGCCGGTCGGGGCCGTGGCCGTGCTGGCCGAGACACTCTCCGAAGAGAGCGATCCGGCGATCGTCGCCCGCCTGACGGCACGACTCGAGTCCGAGGCTCATCGCCTTTCGGCGATGGTGGACGACCTGCTGGCGCTCGGCACGGTGGAGTCGGGCGGGGCCGGGGAGGATCTGCTTCCGGTGCCCGAGCTCATCGACGAAGCGATCGAGCGCGCCCGGGTCAGCGCCGAGACGCGGCGTGTGCCGATCGTGATCGACGACGTCGGGCGCGGCCTCGCCGTGCACGGCGACCGACGTCAGCTGGTGACGGCCCTGCACAATCTCTTGGAGAACGCGCTGAAGTACTCCGACAAGGACACGCCTGTCCGTGTCGGCGCGTCCGTCCGTCGAGACGACACGACGAACGCGACCCGCATCGCCATCGACGTTGCCGATCAAGGGATCGGGATCCCCACTCGCGACCAGGAGCGGATCTTCGAGCGCTTCTACCGGGTCGATCGGGCCCGCGCTCGTGACACGGGTGGAAGCGGTCTCGGTCTGGCCATCGTCCGCCACGTCATGCTGAACCACAACGGAGAAGTGAGCGTTCGCTCGGTCGAGGGCGAGGGATCGACCTTCACGCTCCTGATTCCCGGGGTCGCGCTCGACACACGTGACTCCCCGCCTACTCGAGTCACCGACACGATGCCCGTCGCTTCCGACGACCGCCACGAAAGAGTCTGATGCCACCCGATGTGATCACCGTCCTGGTCGTCGAAGACGAAGAGTCCTTCGTCGATGCGCTGACGCTCTCCCTGCAACGTGACGGGTTCCGGGTGCTCGTCGCCCGCGACGGTTTGGAGGCGCTCGACGTCTTCAAACGGGAGTCGCCGGACCTCGTTCTGCTCGACGTCATGTTGCCGAAGCTTTCCGGCATCGATGTGTGCCGGGCCATTCGCGTGCTCGGCACTACGCCGGTGATCATGGTGACGGCGAAGACGAGTGAGATCGATGCCGTCGTCGGTCTCGAGGTGGGAGCCGACGACTACATCGCCAAGCCATTCCGCATCCGCGAGCTCGTCGCCCGCATCCGTGCGGTGCTGCGTCGGGGCCCGGTCGCCGGGAGCGACCAAGCGTCGTCGGCGGGCGGCCCCCACCACGAGGACCATCACGAAGCAGTTGCCGTTGGTGACGTCCGGCTCGATCCGGAGAGTCATGAGGTCACCATTCGTGGCGCCACCGTGGCCTTTCCGCTGAAGGAGTTCGAGCTTCTCGAGCTGCTGCTCGAGAACGCCGGCCGCGTGCTGACCCGAGAGGTGCTGATCGACCGGATCTGGGGCCACGATTATGTCGGTGACACCAAGACCCTTGACGTGCACATCAAGCGACTCCGGTCCAAGGTGGAGACGGACCCGTCGAACCCCACCCGGATCCTGACGATCCGCGGGTTGGGCTACAAGTACGCAAGGTAGACCAGCAGACGACCCGGTCCGACGCCCACCCCGATGGTCGCACCCCGCTCGTACACTTCGAAGTCCATGGGTGCGCGATCGAAGGAGTTCTCCGGCGAGGGTTGGCGGCCGATCACCAGGCCCCCCGACTTCGACGGTTCCTTCCGGCTCCCGACGAGCGCGTTCGGTCGCTTCGCCGTCGCCCACGCCGCCAGCGCCGCCGGCGACACACTCATCACCATCGGGCTCGCCCAGACCCTCTTCTTCGTCTCGCCCGACGAGGCCCGCGGCCGCGTCATCTTGTACCTCGTTCTGACGCTCGCCCCGTTCGCCGTCGTGTCGCCGTTCATCGGGCCGCTCGTCGACCGCATGGCGGCGCAGCGAAAGTGGGTCGTGGTCGGCGCCGCGGTTCTACGCGCCGTCCTGTGCTTTCTGATGGCGCGCGACACCGCGAGCCTGCTGCTGTTCCCCGAGGCGTTCGCGACCCTGGTGCTCAGCAAGGGGTATGCCGTTGCCCGAAGCTCGCTGGTTCCCGATGTCGTTGCCGATCAATCGCAACTGGTGCGGGCGAACTCCCGACTCACGATCATCTCTGGCCTTGCCGGCTTCGTCATCGCCCTCCCGGGCGGGCTGCTGTCGCACTTCGGTGCGTCATGGGTCCTGTCGTTGGGCGTGATCGTCTTCGCCGTCGCCACGTTCCTTGCGGCGCGGATCCACATGATCGACCGTCCGAGTCCCGTCGAGTCCGAATCCTCGCCCGACGTCGTCTTCGATGACCAGCAGTCACGCCGCGACGAACGGGTGCGGGTCACGGCTTTTCGGCTCGCCGGTATCGCGATGTCGGTGCAGCGGGCGCTGGTCGGGTTCGTGACGTTCCTCGTCGCGTTCACCTTCAAGGACGAAGGCGCCCCCACCTGGTGGCTCGGCCTTGTCGCCGGCGCGGGCGTCGGCGGAGGCCTCTTGGGCGCGGCGATCGCCCCTCGACTGCGACGGGTCGCCGACGAGGGACGGATCCTGCTCGGCTCACTGGTCACCGTCACGCTGTGCTGCCTGCTCGGGGTGCTGTGGAGCGGCCGTGTCGGTGCCATGTTTGTCGCCGGCTCGATCGGCCTCGGCGCCTCGATCTCCCGATTGGCGTTCGATGCGATCGTGCAGAGCGAAGACACGGGAACCGTCGGTGCCCGATTCGCCCGATTCGAGACGAAGTTCCAACTCGCGTGGGTCATTGGCGCCCTGATCCCGGTGATCTTCTCGGTCTCACGGACCATCGGCAGTGCCCTGATGGGTTTGGCCGGCGTCGCTGCCACCGTGATCCATGCGGGGGGCGAGCGGGCACTTTCCCGAATCGACGACACGGTTCGTGCCGGCGCATCGGTGTGGCGTCGCCCCGACCGCCCTGTGGCGACCGACTGGGAACGGCCTGACGACTGGTCGCTGGACGACGACGGGGCCGGCCCAGGCGAACGGCCGGCGAAGCGGTAGCGAGCCCTCAGTCGGTCAATCCGATGCGGGCCAGCCACAGTCCCGGAGCGGCGAGCTCGGCTTGGGTCGGCAGACGGTCGTGGCCGTCGAAGAGGGCGAGGAGACCGTCGTGGCCGGAGCGTTCGAGGATGCCGCCGACGAAGGTCCTCCCGTCGTCGAGCCCGGCCTGGTCCACGCCGATACCGAGCAGGTGCTCGACCAGGCGGGTGCCGTTGTCGCGGTCGAGTCGTCTCCTTCGCAGTGCCTCGACGACCTGGCGATTGTCGTTGAGCAACCGAGCACCGATCGCCGAGGAGAGGTAATCGATCGCGCCGAGGACGGGGATGATGACAAGTCGCAGCTGGGCCCGCAGGCGGAGCTGTTCGGCGGTGGGCTCGCCGGAGAGCATCGCGTCTGGGGACGGACCATCCGGCGCCGGCCCGCCCAGAAGTCCACCCAGTCCTCCTCCGAGCACGGCGGTGAGCCCGCCCATGTCACCCAGTCCCGACGGGTCGAGCTGTCCTGCCGACGCGTGAGCGATCGTCAGGCGGGTGATCGGCTCGCCGATGTGGCGGAGTCCGAGGATCGCATGCGAAACGAGGTCGCGGACGATGATCTGGGTGGCGGCGTGATCGGCCGGGAGTGACCACGATTCGGAGAACTCGGCGACGGCGCGGCTGACCACGAGAACGCGCGTCGCTGGTGTTCTCGGCACGACGAGGTCGTAGGACCCGAGCGCCGTGGTCGCGAGTTGGCCGAGGAGGGTCCCTGCCTGCATGGCGGCAACCGTCGGTGCGATCATCTTCGCCAGGCCGGCGAACCCGCCGGGAAACGCTCCGAGGCCGAGGGCCTGGAGCTGCTCGGCGAGGTCGTCATCGGTATCGTCGGGGTCCGGGGTGAACGCCGCTCCCACGCTGCCGGCGAGCCCATCGAGAAGAGGACGCCACGCGGTGAGCGTCTCCGCCGCCCACTCGGCGCGCGTGCTGCCGCCAACGGGTGACAGCTTGGTGGGCCCGGGAAGCGACAGCCCAGTCACCTCTTCGACCAGAGGAATCGCCCGAGCAGCGATGGTTTCGATCCGGATGCGTTCGAGCGGCTCCAGATTGGTCTCGACCGTTCCCCCCGCCGCCGTCCAGACAGCGAGATGTCGGGCGAGCTCGGCGTTGAGAGGACCCTGTCCGGCCGTGGTCTGGGCGAACTGCGCGAACAACCCGGCGAGCGGGTTGAGCGTTGCTTCCGGTGGAGGCGGAGGCGTCGACGGGGGCTGGCCGGCGGCGAACGGATCACCGGGGAAGGGATCTGGCGGCAGCTCATCGTCGCCGGGGCGCGTGGACATGTGCTCAGGCTACGACGACCGCGCAGTCACGCCGACCGTGGGCCGGCTGGCTCGCTTGGGCCGGGAAAGCAGGGGAAAACCAAAGCCTGCCGGCCCGAGAAAGCCAGCTGTCCCACACTGATGAGACGCCGGACCAGACCTGCTTGGCTGGAGGGATGGCCACGCCGCAAACCGCCGACCCGAACGGTGTGCCACCGACCGTCGCCATCACGGGCGTGAGCGGCGCCCTCGGCCGGCGGCTCGTCGCACAACTCGCCGAGCGGTCCGAATGGCGGGTCCTCGGACTCGACCCGGTGCCTTTTCCGGCCGGGGTGGCCAAGCCCCGCTACTTCACCGTGCACCGCGTCGATGTCGCCACGACCGATCTCGCCCGTCTGCTCGGCGGTGTCTCGGTGCTCGTTCATCTCGCGACCGGCGATCCCGCATCCCCAACTGCGGTGGACGATGAGATGAGGCTGATACGGCGGACGCTGGCCGCGGCCACCCTGGCCGGTGTCAACCGCCTGATGGTCCTCTCGTCGGCCACCGTGTACGGCGCCTGGGTCGACAATCCGGTGCCCCTGACCGAGGAGGCTCCCCTTCGTCCGCACCCCGGCTTTGCGTTCGCGGACCAGAAGCGGGCATTGGAGCACGAAGTCGGCGTCTGGCTGGCCGACCATCCGGATGCGAAAGCGGTCATCCTTCGTCCGTGCGTTGCCCTCGGGCATCCGGACGCGCGCGCGTGGCTGGCGAAAGCGACCCGACCGCCACTTGCGGCGCGGCTGAGCCACGAGATCGCGCCGCAGCAATACGTGCACATCGACGATCTCGCCGTTGCGTTGCGCATTGCCGTCGAGGCGCTCGTCGACGGCCGTGTCCAGGGGGTTCTCAACGTGGCGGCCGACGGCTGGCTGACACCGGAGGACTCGCAGGAGCTCTTCGGTCCGGCGACCCGCTTCCCGACTGACGGACCGCTCGGACAGCGCTTCCTGCGGCTCGTCCGCAACGTCGTCGACGGCGACCGACCCGACGGCATCGATCCCTATCTCGCTCATCCGTGGGTGATCTCCAACGACCGGATGCGCTCACTCGGCTGGGCCCCCCGGAGTTCCAACGCCGAGGCGCTCGTGGCCAGCCAACGGCCGCTGCCGGGCAGCCAGTTCCTGGCCCGACATCGCCAGGAGGTCACCCTTGCCGTCGTGGCCGTCGGCCTCACGGGGATGTTCGGCACGGTGGCCTGGTTCGTGAGGCGCTGGCTGCGGCGACGCTGAGTGCGGCCGACGGCTGGGTACGGAGGCGGCGGCGACCGAGGCGCGACGACCCCCGCCACTTGGGTGGACCACGATGTCCACGACCGATGTGCTCGTTGCGCCGGCTGCGGCGACGAACGACTGGGTAGCCCTGACGGAGCTTCCGCTGTCGATCGGCCTGTTCGCCGACTGGGCGGTGCTTCCCCGATGCGGCGCCGTCGTGGCTTTCTCCGGGACGGTCCGGGACCATGCCGACGGACGTCCGGGCGTCTCGCTCCTCGAGTATGAGGCCTACGAGGAGCAGGTTGTGCCCAAGCTCCAGGCCATCGTCGACGAGGCACGCCGCATCTGGCCGACGCTCGGCCGAATGGCATTGGTGCATCGGATCGGCCCGATGGCCGTCGAGGAGTCGTCGGTGATCGTCGCCGTTTCGTCTCCCCACCGGCCCGAGGCGTTTGCTGCGGCGCGTTTTGGCATCGACACGCTGAAGGCGACCGTGCCGATCTGGAAGAAGGAGCACTGGGGCGAAAGCGCGGAGTGGGGCCAGAACGCGGTGCCGGTGGAACGAATTGCCCAGCATCAGGTTGAGGCCCCGGCCATCAACGCAGCGGTGCCGGTGGAACGAATTGCCCAGCATCAGGTTGAGGCCCCGGCCATGAACGCAGCGGTGCCGGTGGAACGCATTGCCCAGCATCAGGTTGAGGCCCCGGCCATGAACGCAGCGGTGCCGGTGGAACGCATTGCCCAGCATCGCGAAGGGGCGTCGTCATGAGCGTGCTTGCCTGGTTGGCGATCCCCGCGCTGATCGGCGTCGCCGCCATCGCCGTCCTCGCCTATCGCGGCGGCAAGCTCCGCCGACCGGGCTCGATGGAGGACGAGATGCGCCAGTTCCGTCGCGGTCTCGACGCGCTCGATCCGGCGAACGATCCGATGCGCCGCCGCGAGCAGGACCTGTCGCGCAAGCGGCCGCCGCGGCGCGGTCCTTCAGGTCGCTGAGGGGGCACGAGCACCATGGCCCGCGACCTCGCCATCGACCTGGGCACGGCGAACACGTTGGTGTACGCCAAGGGCGAAGGCATCATCCTCAACGAGCCCAGCGTGCTCGCCATCAACAGCCAGACGCAGGAAGTGCTCGCCATGGGTCGCGAGGCGTGGCACATGATCGGACGCACGCCCGGCTACATCGTGGCCGTTCGTCCGCTTCGCCACGGAGCCATCACCGATTACGACGTGACGCAGCGGATGATCCGGCTGCTCCTCCAGCGTGCTGGAGTGAGCCGCATCAACCGTCCGAAGGTGCTGATCTGTGTGCCGTCGGCGATCACCGAAGTGGAGAAGCGGGCGGTGAAAGAGGCGGCGAGGCGGGCCGGTGCCATCGAGGCAGAGTTGATCGGCCAGCCCATGGCTGCAGCGATCGGGGCGAACCTGCCGGTGCACGAGCCGATCGGTTCGATGGTCGTCGACATCGGCGGTGGGACGAGCGAGACGGCACTGATCTCGCTGGGTGGTGTCGTTGCGCTGAATGCGATTCGCATCGGCGGGTTCAACTTCGACGAGGCGATCCAGACGTACATCCGACGCGAGCACGGCATCGCCGTCGGTGAGCGCACCGCTGAGGAGATCAAGATCGCGGTCGGCAGCGCGGCGGCAACACCCGACGAGTTCGCCGCCGAGGTACGTGGCCGTGAGGTGATGTCCGGTCTGCCGAAGACCGTCGTGCTGACGCCAGGCGAGATCCGTCATGCGCTCGATGATCTGACGAACCAGATCTGCAAGTCCGTCGTGACCTGCCTGGGGCAGGCCCCGGCCGAACTCGCCCAGGACGTGATCCGGTTCGGCATCAACCTGGTCGGCGGTGGAGGCTTGCTCCGTGGGCTCGATCAGCGCCTGTCGCGGGTGACGGGGGTCCCGGTCAAACCGGTCGTCGCCCCGCTCGAGTGCGTCGCTTTGGGGGCCGGCCGCTGCATCGAGAACTACGCCCTCCTCAAAGACCTCTTCATGCACAACGACCGCTAGCGCCCGCCACGGTGGGAGAGAGGTTGCCCCCAGATATGGGGGCTAAACACCTCCTAACGCCGCTGGGACGCTCCTATGTGTTGTCAAGGGGTTTGTTCGAGGATTCTGAAGAGTTCTCGGGTGATGTAGCGCTTGAGGCAGCGGCGGATGTCACGGTCGGTTTTGCCGTCGGCGTGGCGGCGGTTGGCGTAGGTCT
>JANPDB010000852.1:0-8153 GCA_031431255.1 Acidimicrobiia bacterium
GCGGGTGGGCCGGTTCCCAGTTGTCGACGCCCCGCACTTTGCGGGGGATCCACAACTGGCAGCCGACCCCATCGTCGAAAACTGCGGGCTTGGGGTGCTACCGGTTGGGTAGGTATTCGGCGTGAAGTTTCCCGTACGCCGACAACGGGTTGGTGGACCCTACGGTCCGGCGCCTTGCGTCCACATTCGGGCCGCAACGCGCATCGGGCGGCCCGCTGGCCGCCCGAAGAACTCTTGAACTAGCGGCGCAGACCGTGAACGGCGAGGATCCCGCGATAACGCTCGACGTCGTTCTTGCGAACGTAGTCGAGAAGCCGGCGACGCTGACCGACCATCATGAGCAGACCACGGCGAGTGTGGTGGTCGTGCTTGTGGTCCTTGAGGTGGTCGTTGAGATAGGTGATCCGCGCGGTGAGGATGGCGATCTGCACTTCAGGCGATCCGGTATCGGAATCGCTCGTGCGATGCGCGGCGATAACTGCGGCTTTGTCGAACATGGGAACAGAGAATGCTTTCATTGAGAGACACCGGATGGCTCGCGAGAGACCAGTCAGGCGGGCGGCGAAAGCCGCTCCACACGTGCTGGGTGCCAGCCAAGGGACCTGACCACACTACCAGTGTCCGGCCCGTGTCCTTCCCCTTCGACCCCAAGGCCTTGGCCCGCGCCATCCGGGCCGTGCCGGTCTCAGGCGAGGTGGCGCGTCAAGACGTCGACGACCAGCTTGTGATCGGCACGCTGCGGCAGGCCAGAAACGGTCACGACCCCCACCACACCGGCATTTCTGACCGTGATCGGAAACGCTCCTCCGTGCGGCGCGTGGAGCGACCCGTCGAGCAGGAAGGCCTCGTCGATCGACTTGCCCAGGCGGCGGAGCGTGCACCCCACGCGAAATGAACTCTGCTCGAAACGCCGGACGACGCGGACCTTGCGTTCGACCCACGCATCGTTGTCGGCCGTGGTGCCGGGCAGCGCGGCATGGAACACCTGCTGATCACCCCGGCGCACGTCGACGGTGACGGCGAGCTGCTCGGCCCGGGCCGCATCGACAAGCGCAAGCCCGAGGGCGATCGCATCGTCGTTGGTGAACGACTCGAACACGAGCAGGGCCTCCTGGGCGGCCAGCTCGGCGTCGGTCGGGTCCGGTGTGCTCAACGCGCGCCCAGGATCTCTCGGGCATGCAGCACATCTGCGTTCATCTGATCGATGAGGGCCTCGAGTGACTCGAACTTCATCTCGGCCCGGAGACGCTGGACGAACTGCACTCTCGCCACCTCGCCATAGAGATCGCCCGAGAAATCGAGGATGAACGCTTCGAGGAGGGAGTGCGGCTGCGACTCGTAGAACGTCGGGCGACGGCCGAGATTGATCGCTGCGGGAAGCCGCGTGCCGTCGGGACGGAAGTACCAACCGGCGTACACACCATCGGCGGGTAGGCAGAGTTCCGGATCGACGGCGACGTTGGCCGTCGGAAAGCCGAGCTGACGGCCCCGGGCATCGCCGTGGACGACGACACCACGGGCCCCGTGGGGGCGGCCGAGCAACTCGCCGGCGCGGACGACGTCGCCCGCCCGCAGGACCTGGCGGATCTGGGTGCTCGACACCTTCATCCCGGTGGTCGGGTGACCGTCGCTTCCGACGAGGTCGATGCCGACCACGTCGAAGCCGAGCTCGCTCCCCAGACTCGAGAGCAGCTCGACGTTGCCCTTGCGCTCCCGACCGAAGTGGAAATCGTCGCCGACGACGACCGCCCGCACGTTCAGTGCGCCCACGAGCACCTCGCGCACGAACTCCTCGGGCGACTCGGCCGCCCTCGCCTGATCGAACTCGATGACCACGGTGGCATCGACGCCCGTCGTTGCGAGGAGTTCGATGCGCTCGTCGAGCGAGGTGAGCAGCGCAGGGGCGGACTCGGGACGCACGATCTTCGCCGGGTGCTTGTCGAACGTGACGACGACGCTCGTGAGCCCACGCTCGGCGGCGACCCGACAAACCTCGGCGATCACGAGCCGATGGCCGAGGTGCACACCGTCGTAGAAGCCGATGGTGACGACCGAACCCTCACCCAGTCCCGATACGGCTTCGAGATCGCGAATCACCTGCATCCTTACCAGCGTAGCCCTAGGGTTCCGCAACCCTTCTGCCGACCTCTCGGAACCGACCTGGGTCAGCTCAACGACGTCGGGTCGGGATGTGCTCACCCGTGCGCCCCAGCCGACCCAGTGCGCCGCAGCCGACCCAGTGTTCCGCAGCCGACCCAGAGTACGAAGGCCGACCCAAGGGGCGCCGGTGACTCAGGCGGATCGCGACGGAATCACGATCGACGCCCTGGCCAGATCGTCACCGGCGCGTTCGTAGACCGCGAGCAGCTCACCGTCGGGCCCGACGACTCCCCACCGCGGAACTCCGGCCCCGGGAAGACGCTCGTTGGCCCGGCTGGCGTTGACCGATCCGCCTACCGCCGCCGCTTCGAAGGCGAGCGCCGGGAGCATCCTGCCGTTTGCGACCATTGCGGCGGTCGCCTCGTCGGCAGTGACGATCGGGTAATCCCTGAGGGCATCTCGCGGCGACAAAAGGGTGGCGTCACGAAGGGCGTCGTCGACCGGGACCCCTTCGTCGACCTGGAAGGAGCCGATCGCAGTCCGACGAAGATTGCGGAGGTGAGCGCCGCCGCCGAGCGCGGCGCCGAGGTCGGCGGCGAGCGTACGGACGTAGGTACCCGACGAGCACTCGACCTCGACGGCGAACACACCGGACTCCGCTTCCCGGTGGATCTCATAGCGGTACACCGTCACCGGTCGGGGTGGTCGGTCGATCTCGATACCTTGGCGCGCCAACTCATGGAGACGCTTGCCGCCGATCTGCACGGCCGAGACCATCGGTGGGATCTGTTCGATGTCGCCCACAAACATGCGGGACGCCGACCGGACCTGTTCGATGGTGAGTCCGGACATGTCGTGGGAACGCAGGACGACCCCGGACGCATCGAGCGTCGAGGTCTCTGTTCCCATCACGAACTCGGCGGTGTAGGTCTTCGGCAAGGCGGTGAGCAGCGGGAGCAGCTTCGTGACACAGCCGAAGCCGATGAGGAGCACCCCGGTGGCATCGGGGTCGAGCGTCCCCGAATGCCCAGCTCGCTTCTGGCGCAACGCGCCTCTGCACTTGGCTACGACGTCATGGCTCGTCCAGCCGGACGGCTTGTCGACGACGAGCAGCCCATCGACACCGGAATCCTTCGTCTTTCGTCCCACAACCGGAGTCGTATCAGCGAACGTTGTCGAACGCTCGGAGCAGCCTGGAGTGCACCGCGTCGATCGGACCGGGCATGGTGAAACCTGCGGCGCGAACATGTCCGCCTCCGCCGAGCGACCCGGCAACAGCGCCGACGTCGACCTTGGTAAGGCTTCGCATCGACACGCGCACGCCGTCAGCCGCTTCCTTGTAGATCACGGCGACCTCGGCCTCCGCGGCCGTACGCAACCAGTCGATCATCCCCTCGATCTCGTCATACTCGACCCCGAATTCTGCGAGATCAGCCTGTGTGACCCGGCTGTGGATCAGCTCACGGCGTTCGTCGAGAACAGCTCGCGCCAGCACACGCGACGCAAGTTGTAAGTACGCGTAGCTATGCTCATCGAACAGTTCCCGGTTGAGACGGGCGATCGGAATGCCGAACGCCACGAGCTCGGCTGCCATCTCGAAGACGGCCGGGTCGCTGCACGAGAACTGGAACCGTCCTGTGTCGGTGACGAGGCCGACGTACAAACAGGTCGCGGCCTCACGGGTCAACGGCCAACCGAGCTCTCCGGCGAGAGCGTGGACGACCACGGCAGTGGCCGCGGCTCGGGTATCGACCACGTTGATCGACCCATAGCGATCGTTCGTGGCGTGATGGTCCAACACGATGAGCTGGCCGTGGTCGCGGGCGAAGGCCGCCGGGATACCGAGCTCGACCAATCGGCCCAGCGAGCCGCAGTCGAACGTGACGACCGTGGTGGGCTTCTCGGGGAAGTTCGCCGAGTCACACAGCAACTCGATGCCCGGCACCGAGCGGTAGTGCGCCGCCACCGAGAACGGGTTCGGGAACGACGCAACTGTGGATACCCCCTGGCTCCGGGCGAGGTGGTGGAGTGCCAGCATCGAGCCGAGCGCGTCACCATCGGGAGAAACGTGGCACATCAGCGCCAGTGTGCCGCCTGACGCAATGCATGCCCGGATCGCGTCAGCGGCCACGCGCACGTCGGCATCGGCGTCTGCGTTCACCCGTCGGCCCGATCGGTCACATCCGCGGCGGTAACCCGGCCGATGCCATCCTCGTCCACGCCGTAGTCGATCCCTTCCGGCGACCGGGGCATCGTGCTGATGATCGATTCGATCTTGGCTCCGTTCGCGACGCCCGAATCCGGGACGAAGCTCAACAACGGAGTGCGCTTCAAGATCAGCTCTCGGCCGATGGCCTTCTGCAGAAGCACACGGTGGTCCTCCAGTGCCTGACGAGTTTCCGCAGCACGGTCCGACGCCGTTGGATCCATCACGGAGAAGAACACCGTGGCATGACGGAGATCCGGGTCGACCGCCACGCCCGTGACGGTACACAGGAAGAGGCGGTCGTCGTCGATGCCTTCGATCTCTTCCGCGATCACCTCGCGCAGGCTCTCGTTCACCCGAGCGACCCGCGGATACTTGCGAGACCCTCCGCTGGCCCGTCCACCCGAACTTCTGCGCTGCACCATGTCAACAGTCTTCCACGTGCCCCGACTCGGCCGTCTCCCAGCGTGGTCAGTCCAACCAGGACCGTTCGACGGAGAGCACGTCGAACTCCGGAAAGCTCCAGACGAACCGCTCGCAGTCGTCGAGCACCTGACCGACCAAGGAGACCGACGATCCCACCACGGCCACCCCTACCGACGCACGCTGCCACTTCTCGGTCTCGCCGACCTCGGCCACCGAAACCGGAAACCGGTTCCGCAAGCCCTCAACGACGGGACGAAGCAGCGCTCGGCGCTCCTTGAGGGAATGCGCGAGCGGAAAGAACAGCTCGATTCGCAGTGCGCCGACGTACATGAGTGTCGAGGGATTCACGATCGAAGGGTCGAGCTAGGTGACTTGCCGGCGGTCAGAGGAAAGTCAGAGCAAAGCGAGTTGCACTGCTCCGCCCAGCAGAGCTAGACGCGGGCGATCTCTCGCTCTTCGTAGGTCTCGATGATGTCGCCCGGCTTCAAGTCCTTGAAGTCGGTGAGACCGATACCGCACTCGAAGCCGGTGGCGACCTCGCGCACGTCGTCCTTGAAGCGTCGCAGCGAGGCGATGGCTCCGGTCCAGATGACCACGCCGTCGGAGGAAGCGAACCTTCGAACCGCGAATGATGGATCCGTTGAGCACGTAGCAACCGGCGATGGCACCGATCTTCGGCACGCTGAACACCTCGCGCACCTCCGCATCGCCCATGACGACTTCTTCGATCTCCGGCTTGAGCATGCCGACGAGCGCCTTCTGCATGTCTTCGATCACCTGATAGATGATCTGGTACGTGCGGATCTGCACACCGGTCTCTTCGGCCAGCTTGCGGCTCTCCCGGCCCGGACGGACATTGAAGCCGATGATCGTCGACCCGGTGGTCGCGGCCAGCTGCACGTCGTTCTCGGTGATCGCACCGACGGCACGATGCACGAAACCGATCTTCACTTCGGGACGCTCGAGCTTCTTCAGGCTCTCGGTCAGCGCTTCGAGCGAACCCTGCACGTCGGCCTTGATCAGCAAGTTGAGCGTGGCCTGCTCGCCCTTCTGGATCTGCTCGAAAAGGTCTTCGAGCTTCACGCCACCACCGATGGCCGAAGAGGTGCCGCGTAGGCCGGCGAATCGGAACCGCTGTTCGCGGGCCTCGGCGACGGTCTTCGCCGTCTTCAGGGCCGGAGCGCCGCGGAGCTCGTCGCCCGCACCCGGGACCTGGGAGAGGCCGAGCACCTGGACCGGCATCGACGGGCCGGCTTCTTTGATCTGCTCGCCCTTGTCGTTGAGAAGCGCGCGTACGGTTCCCCACGCGGCCCCGGCAACGATCGGATCTCCGACCTTGAGGGTGCCGCGCTCGATGAGCACGGTGGCGACCGGGCCGCGACCGATGTCGAGGTTCGCTTCGAGCACGACGCCACGGGCGGTGCCGTGCGGTACCGCCCTGAGATCCTCGACGTCGGCAACCAGCAGGACCTGCTCGAGGAGATCGTCGAGACCGAGGCGCTGCAGCGCAGAGACCTCGACCATGATCGTGTCGCCACCCCACGCCTCGGGAACCAGCTCGTATTCCGTGAGTTGCTGCATGACCCGGTTCGGGTCGGAATCGGGAATGTCGATCTTGTTGATCGCCACGATGATCGGCACGTCGGCGGCTTTCGCGTGGTTCAACGCTTCGACCGTCTGCGGCATGACGCCGTCGTTGGCGGCAACCACCAAGATGACGATGTCGGTGGCACCCGCGCCGCGGGCACGCATGGCGGTGAACGCCTCGTGGCCAGGAGTGTCGATGAACGTGATCAGGCGACCGTCTTTTTCGATCTGGTAGGCACCGATGTGCTGGGTGATCCCACCGGCTTCGCCGGCGATGACATTCGTCTCGCGGAAACGGTCGAGCAGCAAGGTCTTGCCGTGGTCGACGTGGCCCATGACGGTGATGATCGGCGGACGCGTGACCTCATCGGCAGGATCGTCGTCATCATCGTCGAGCATCTGCAAGAGCCCGGCTTCCTGCTCCTGGCCGGGGTCGACAAGCAGCAGCTGACCGCCGACCTCGAGAGCAAACAGCTCCATGGCGTCGTCGGTGAGGCTCTGGGTCGCCGTGACCATTTCGCCCTGCTGCATGAGAAAGCGGACGACGTCGGCTGCCGTGCGGTTGAGCTTCGGACCGAGCTCCTGGGCCGAGCTGCCGCGCTCGACGATGATCTCGCCACTGGGGACGGGAGCGTCGCTCTTGGAATACCGGGTCATCGCCGTGGGGGCGAGCTCCTCGAACGCCCGACGACGCTTGCTCTTGGACTGGCGCTGCGGGCGCGCCTGGCCACGACCGCCACCGGGGCCACCGCGACCGGGGCCACCTGGACCGCCACCACCGGGACCGCCCGAGCCGCCGCCGGGACCACCGGGACCGCCAGGACCACCGGGACGCACACCGGCACCCGGGACCGACTGGCGCGGATAGTTCCCGCCACCCGGACGACTCGGCATGTAGGGGCGCGGGGTACCGCCCGGGCCCGTCGCCGTGCGCGGACCACCGGGGCCACCCGGTGCGCCGCCAGGACCGCCCGGTCCTCGCGCACCCGGGCCACCGGGACCACGAGCGCCCGGCCCACCGGGACCGGGGCGCGGGCCAGCACCGCGGGCCTGGCCGGGCGGGGGCGGAATCGGGCGGCCGGTCAGTGAGCGCGGCTGGCCGGGAGGCGGCGGGATCGGGCGACCTGTTGGCGAGCGGGGGGCACCACCGGCAACGTCGGCACGGGCGCCCGAGGCATCGGAGGCAGGCATCATGGGTCGCGGCGGGACGGCCGGCCGCGGCGTGGAAACGGTGCTACCCGGCCGATTGCTCGACGAGATGATGCGAGAACCCGGTGCCGTGACTCCGGGCATCGGCGGGCGCGGTCCGGGCACGGCCGCCGGCACGGATTCCTCGGCAACGGGGGCGGCCTCGACCGGGGCGTCCGGGACGACCGCGGCAGTCTCGGCCGCCACCGAAGGCGCGGCCTCGACAGGGACCGGAGCGGCTTCGACCGGAGCCGGCATCTCGACGACCACCGGGGCCGGCATAGCGGCGTGGACCTCAGCTGCCTCCTTCGCCACCTTCTCGGGTGTCACTGCAGCGGGCGCCTCAACGGCGACATGGGTGGGTGCCTGGGCGACCGGCACCAGTACAACGGCCGGAACGGCGACATCTTCGGCGGGCGCTTCGTCAGCCGACGCCTTCTTCTTGCCCTTCGCCGGCGGCTCCTCCGGCTGCACGTCGCGCTTGAGTCCTTCACGCTCGGCCTTGCGGCGCACGCGATCAGCCTGGGCGTCCTCGATGCTCGACGAGTGTGTCTTGACCCCGATACCGAGGGCGACACAGAGATCAAGCGTCTCTTTGTTGGTGAGTCCGAGCTCTTTGGCGAGCAGGGACAGACGAATCTTTGCG